>JAFZDP010000022.1 GCA_017561155.1 Bacteroidales bacterium
TATTGATTGTTTGAGCGTAGGAAAATGTAGGAAAATTTTATCGATACATCTTTGGTTTAATTCAAAAAAAAATCGTATCTTTGTAACACATTTTTACAATTACCACATAGCGTAATTGACTGGGGAACAATCAAAAACATATTTCTAAATGATATCGGCACTGTTTGTGATGTTTTTATTAATCTGTATATCAATATTTTGTTTTATTGCTATTGCATCTTGCTTGTTGGCTGAGGGCTTTGGTGCAGTAGCCGAATCGTCAACCTCGCTATTGTCTACTGCCTATTTTGTGTTGTTGTTTACAACTACTTTCGATTCCGGATAGCGTCTGTTTTTACTCATCGCATTTGGTGTAGCTGTCCACTTTTAAACAGCATAGTTCTTTGACATATCAGAATTCAAGGTTTTTTTATAGGACAACGGACTGGCGGCAGCCGGTTGTGGCTTCGCGTTGCTACGCCGGACTAAAGACAAATGTCGTAAGACAAAAGGGAGGGCGGTAGCCGGTTGTGGCTTCGCGGTGCTACGCTGGACAACAAGACCTTGGCTGCGCCAGACAACAAGACAACTAGTCAACAAGACAACTAGTAGGGCGGTAGCCGCTTGTAGTCTCGTAGTCTGCGAAGCGTCAAGCGAAGCCCAATGCGGCAGACACTTGTAGACTTGTAGTCTGCGAAGCACACTTTCTGTACCTTTCTCTACTTTCTGTACCTTTTGAGGATAACGATCGGGGAGGGCAGACACTTGTAGTCTGCAAAGTAAAAAAAACTTTTGTCATTTATCTGTAAATACCAAGATTTTTTGTATTTTTGCATAAAAGTTGTGTATTGTTTAGAATCTTGTTATTTATTTGATTTATACCAAGAAAAACACGAAAAACGATTTTTTTGAGAAAATATATTAGCTAAAACATAAAAAATAACACTATGGGAAAGAAAAAATACAACAGAGGAGTAACTGATCAAGACTTAGCTAACGGAGTAAAGGATGAATACGGCTGCATATACAGCCCCGATGGTAAACGCTTGCTGAAAGGATGCAATGTTGACACTTATGCCGTAAAAGAAGGTACGGAAGTAATTTGTAAAAATGCTTTTTATCAGTGTAATTACTTGAGAAGTGTAATTATCCCTAATTCGCTAACTAAAATAGATGTTGGTACTTTTTTGGGGTGTAGTTCCTTACAAAGCATAGTTATCCCAGAGTCGGTAACTGAAATTGGTGATAGAGCTTTTTATGAATGTGAATCTTTAAAAAGTATAGAAATCCCCGAGTCGGTAACTGAAATAGGTGATAGTGCTTTTTATTGGTGTCGATCATTGCAAAGTATAGCTATTCCCGATTCGGTAACTAAAATAGTTAGTTATGCTTTTGAATGGTGTTCATCATTACAAAATATAGAAATCCCCAAGTCGGTAACTGAAATAGGTGATTATGCATTTAGCCACTGTTATCATTTGCGTAATATAGTTATCCCCGATTCGGTAACTAAAATAGGTAGTTATGTTTTTGAGAGCTGTTCATCATTACAAAGTATTGAAATCCCCGATTCGGTAACTGAAATAGGTGATAGTGCTTTTTGTGAATGTGAATCTTTAAAAAGTATAGAAATCCCCGATTCGGTAACTAAAATAAGTAGTTATGCTTTTGAATGGTGTTCATCATTACAAAATATAGAAATCCCCGATTCGGTAACTGAAATATGTGATTATGCTTTTAGCCACTGTTATCATTTACGTAAGGTAGTTATCCCCGAGTCGGTAACTAAAATAGGTAGTTGTGCTTTTGAGAGCTGTTCATCATTACAAAGTATTGAAATCCCCAAATCGGTATCTTCAATTGGTGATTCGGTATTTGAGGGTTGTGAATCTTTACAAAGTATAGTTGTCCCCGAATCGGTAACTGAAATAGGTAATGGCGCTTTTGAGAGGTGTACATCTTTGCAAAGTATCGTTATCCCCGATTCGGTAACTAAAATAGGTTGGGATGTTTTTTGGGATTGTACATCCTTGCAAAGTATATTTATACCGCAAGGGAAAAGAGAATATTTTGAAAGACTTTTAGATAAGAGATATTATAAGTTGCTGAAAGAAGAAAAAAAGGAATAGGTCTGAGATTGTGGCTACACAAGATTATGAGACTACGAGTCAACTAGTCAACAAGACAATGGCTGTGCAGGACAACGGAGGGCGGTAGCCGCCTCGCAGCTCACAGCAAAAACTTTACAACATTACAACAACATTACAAAAGGAGTGAGGGTATAGAGAGTATAGAGGGATTTTCTACTTTTTGTACCTTTCTCTTCTTTCTCTACCCAAAACATTACATTACTACATTACATTACAAAAGGAGCGAGAGTGTCGGAATTACGGAATTACGGAAAATTGGCTTCGCGTTGCTACGCCAGACAACAAGACAACGAGTCAACGAGACAACTAGTGGGGCGGCAGCCACTCGTAGTCTTGTAGACTCGTAGTCTGCGAAGCACAACCAACTTTTGCCTTTCGTCCTTCGTCCTTTGTCCTTTGTCTTTCGTCATTAGTCTGCGAAGCGCCAGCGAAGCCGGCTCATTGCTCAAGGACTTAGTCTGCGAGACAAAAAAAGCGACGTATGAGAAATATTACACGTCGCTTTTTGTACATAGGTAGTGAAAAATATTATTTTCCGAACACTTCTTTTGCTTTTTTCATTTTGGCAGGAATATCTACATCGAAAGGACAACGGCTTACGCATGCTTCACAGTCTGTGCACTCTCCGGCATGGTGTGGTAGTGCATCGTATTGGGCTTGTAGCTCCGGAGTAAGGCCTTCGGTAGTGGCTTTGTCAAGCAGCTCGTTTATCTTGGCAATTGGTATTCCCACAGCACATGGCGAGCAGTGGTTGCAGTATGTGCAGTCGCCCGGTTGTTCGGCTTCGTCTTTCTTTACCGTAGCAGTGTAATCTTTCTCTTGCTCAGTGGTATGCATCCAGTGTAGGTCGGCTTTCAGCTCGTCTATGTTGTCGATACCCAATATACATGTGGCTACACATGGTTTGGCAAGGCAGTAGGCTATACATTGTTCCGGAGTGTATGCTTTGCCTAGTGGCGACTGTTTTTCGTCGAGCAGACGTCCGCCACCGCCAAAAGTTTTCATCACAGTAATGGCTATGTTGTGAGTGCTGCAGTAGTCGTAAAGTTCTATACGCATAGGGTCGATGCCGGCTTGTAGGTTGTTCATGGCATTCTTATCCCAAGGATTGGCACCGGCCTGCAAACGGTCGAAAGCCAAATTCATAGAGAACATAATAACTTCTATCCAACCGCTTTTGGCAGCCATAAGTGCTACCTCGGTGTTGTGGCTGCTTATACCTATGTGTTTGATTTTTCCTTCTTGTTTTAGTTGGAATACATAGTCGAGGAATGGCGAATTTTGTAGCTCTTGCCACTCTTCCGGGCTGTCGGCAATATGTATCATACCCACTTCGATATAGTCGGTACCCAAGCGCGAAAGTAAGTCTTCGAAACCTTGACGTGTTTCGTCGATGTCGCGAGTACGCGAGTGTTGACCATCTTTGTAGATGGTGCCGATGTGTCCTTGTATAATCATCTTGTCGCGACGGCCTTGCAATGCGTATCCAATGTTGGAACGGGTTTTGGGGTTGGCATCGTATATGTCTATATAGTTCATGCCACTGTCTAGTGCCACTGTCATCAGCTCTAAAGCCGAGGCACTATCCATTTTTTCGAAACCTCCACAGCCAATGCTGATTTCGCTAACCATAAGACCGGTATTGCCCAGTGGGCGATATTTCATATCGGTCATCTTCTCGGACTGCCTATTGCAGCCTGCAGCCATCATACAAATGGTAGCTGCCAATAGAATATATAACTTCTTCATCGTGTAATATGTGTTTATTATTAATATAATGTTGCAAAACGTAGCAGTGCTGATTTTATTGTAATGCAGTCATACAAAACAATATTTGTATAATGATACAGAATGAAATGTTTTGTTTATGGTAGCTGCAGAAAATGCTTTTGTAGATTTTTTAGGAAACTGCCTTGAGTTTTAATGTGGTTAAAGAATTAAGTTTTTACAGCCGCTGTGTTAAGATTTTCCGAGAGGGTAAAGCAATAAAGTTGCACGGGTAAACGTTTTTTGCAAAGTGTAATTGTTGTACACACAGAAAAAGTGACATATACAATAAAAATCAAAGCATAGAAGAAAGAATATGAAATCGTCGAAATTGGAAATATTAGGAGCCAGAGAGCATAATTTGCAGAATATAGATTTGTCTATACCTCGTGGCGAACTGGTTGTGATAACAGGACTTAGTGGTAGCGGCAAATCCTCGTTGGCGTTTGATACAATTTATGCCGAAGGGCAACGGCGATACATGGAAACGTTTTCGGCCTATGCAAGAAATTTTATTGGCAATATGGAACGTCCCGATGTAGACCAGATAAATGGGTTGAGCCCCGTGATTTCTATCGAACAAAAAACTACGAATAAAAATCCACGTTCTACAGTAGGTACAATAACAGAGATATACGATTTTGTTCGCTTGTTGTATGCCAAGGTTGGCGAAGCCTATTCGTACTTGAGCGGAAAACCGATGGTGAAGTATTCTGAACCCAAGATAGTGGAGATGATAGGCAGCGAATACGAGGGTAAAGACGTGTTGGTATTGGCACCGTTGGTAAAACGTCGTAAGGGGCACTACCGCGACCTATTCGAACAGATGGCCAAAAAAGGCTTTGTGAGGGTGAGGGTAGACGGCGAACTGCGCGAGATAACCTACGGTATGCAGTTGGATAGGTACAAGATACACGATATAGAGCTTGTGGTAGACAAAATACGGGTGAACGAAACATCGGGAAAACGATTGGCCGAGGCTGTAAAGACGGCTTTCAAACAAGGTAAAAACATACTGATGATTGCCGATTTGGCTACCGACGAGGTGCGTTATTTTAGCAAGATGCTGATGTGTCCCGAAACAGGAATATCGTATCCTGAACCCGAACCTAATACATTCTCGTTCAACTCGCCATACGGAGCTTGCCCCAAATGTAGCGGATTGGGCGAAGTGGCCGAGATAGATATAAACAAGATAATACCCGACAGCTCTAAAAGCATTAGACAAGGAGGGATAGAGGTGTTGGGCAAATATAGCCCCAACCACTATTTTTACAAGCAGTTGGAAAGCATGGGCGAGAAGTACGACTTTACGCTCGACGACCCGATATCGTCGATTTCCGACGAAGTGATGGATGCTATACTATACGGTTCTACCGAGATATTTGGAGCACAACCTTCCGATTTGACAGAGATGGACTGCGAAGGCTTTCCGGGTGTGGTCAACTACATAAGAACGTTGGCAACAGGCGATGCACCTGCCGGTATACAAAAGTGGGCCAATAGTTTTATGAATCTTGTGCCATGTCCCGAATGTGGTGGTGCAAGACTGAAAAAAGAGTCGTTGCACTTTTTGATAGAAGGTAAAAATATATCGGAATTGGCCAATATGAACCTTACCGAACTCTACGACTGGTTTGTGGCTCTGGAGGATAGACTGGACGAGAGAAAAAAGGTGGTGGCACACGAAATCATCAACGAGATAACCAAACGCTTACGCTTTTTGCTGGATGTGGGTATAGGCTATTTGTCGTTGAACCGTAGTTCGCAAACACTGTCGGGTGGCGAGTCGCAACGCATACGATTGGCCACGCAGATAGGGTCGCAACTGGTAAATGTACTGTATATACTGGACGAGCCAAGCATAGGGTTGCATCAACGGGATAATATACGCCTGATAGAGTCGCTGAAACAGCTGCGAGATATAGGCAACTCGGTGGTGGTGGTAGAACACGACAAGGATATGATTCTGAATGCCGACTATATAGTAGATATAGGACCGGGTGCAGGTGTGCATGGCGGAAAGGTGATGGCTCAAGGAACATTGAGCGAGTTTATGAAACAAAAATCGCTTACCTGTGACTATCTGAACGGTGCCAGAAAAATAGAGATACCAAAACGTAGAAGTATAAAGAAAAGCAACTACTTGGTGCTGGAAGGTGCTACGGGCAACAATCTGAAAGGCGACACTTTGGAAATACCATTGGGCGTGTTCGTATGTGTGACGGGTGTGAGTGGTAGCGGCAAATCGTCGCTGATAAACGAAACGTTGCACCCTATACTAAACAAGCATTTCTATCGTGCACAAAAGCGTCCGTTGCCATACAAAAGCATAAAAGGTATAGAGCATATAGACAAGGTAATAGAGATAAACCAAACACCTATCGGACGTACACCACGCTCCAATCCTGCAACATACGTCGGTGTGTTCGACGATATACGCCAATTGTATTCGCAGTTGCCAACGGCCAAAATACGAGGCTACAAGCCCGGACGTTTCTCGTTCAATGTGTCGGGAGGACGTTGCGAAACATGCAAAGGAGCAGGGGTAAGGACTATAGAAATGAATTTTTTGCCGGATGTGTATGTGCATTGCGAGATGTGCAACGGAAAACGCTACAATCGCGAAACCTTGGAGATACGCTACAAGGGTAAGTCGATAAGCGATGTGCTTGATATGACTATAAACGAGGCTGTAGAGTTTTTTGAAAATATACCGTCGATAGTATCGAAGATACAAACGATAAAAGATGTAGGGTTGGGATATATAACATTGGGACAGCAGTCGACAACACTGTCGGGAGGCGAAGCCCAACGTGTGAAACTGGCAACAGAACTATCCAAACGCGATACCGGCAATACATTATATATATTGGACGAACCAACCACCGGACTACATTTCGAAGATGTAAGGGTACTGCTTGAGGTGTTGCAAAAATTGGTAGACAAGGGAAATACCGTATTGGTGATAGAACATAATATGGATGTAATAAAGGTAGCCGACCATATTATCGACATCGGACCCGAAGGCGGAGTAGGCGGTGGACGTGTGGTATGTACAGGAACACCCGAAAAAGTGGCCGAATGTAGTAGTAGTTTTACAGGAAAATTCTTGAAAGAAGAGCTGAAAATTTAGAGTTTTACTGTATTTTTAGTGCTAAAAAACATACGAAAAACATAGATAAGAAAATTTTTTTTCGATTGTAAAGTGTTTGAAATTAGAGGTATGAATTTTTTTTGAAAAAAAAGTTTTGTCAGTATCAAAAAAAGTTGTATCTTTGCACTCGCAAATGAGACCTGCGGATGTGGCGTAATTGGTAGCCGCGCTAGACTTAGGATCTAGTGCCGAGAGGCGTGGGGGTTCGAGTCCCTTCATCCGCACCAAAAGAAGAAAAGCAATAACTTACATGTCTATGATGATGAAAGTTGTTGCTTTTGTTTTATGTACAGAATTTAAACAGAAAGTAGACTATAAAGTAACACACAACGTTATGAAGAAATTAATCGAATGCGTTCCTAATATCAGCGAAGGTCGCGACAGGAACATAATAAACCAAGTAACAGCCGAAATAGAAAAAGTAGAAGGTGTAAAACTATTGGATGTTGACCCGGGTGCAACAACAAACCGTACCGTTATCACTTTTGTAGGCGAACCGGAACCTGTATGCGAAGCTGCTTTCAGAGTAGTACGCAAAGCTGCAGAACTAATAGATATGCGTAACCACCATGGTGATCACCCTCGTTTTGGTGCTACAGATGTTTGCCCTCTTATTCCGGTAGCAAACATATCGATGGAAGAAGTTGTAGAATATGCTCATAAATTAGGCGAACGTATCGGTAACGAATTAGATATTCCTGTATTCTGCTACGAAGATGCAGCTTACGAACCAAAACGTCGTAATTTGGCATCGTGCCGTAAAGGAGAATACGAAGGTCTTAAAGATAGAATATGCACCGAAGAATGGAAACCTGATTTCGGTCCATGTCAATTTACTAATCGTGTAGCTACAACAGGTGCTACTGCTGTAGGTGCTCGTGATTTCTTGGTAGCTATAAACTACAACCTAAACACTACATCTACACGTAGAGCTAACGCTATAGCTTTCGATGTAAGAGAAAAAGGACGTCCACAACGCGAAGGTGGTAAAGTGACTGGTAAACCTATGAAAGACGAAAACGGAAACACTATAATGATTCCGGGTACTCTGAAAGGTACTAAAGCTATTGGTTGGTTTATCGAAGAATATGGTATAGCACAAGTATCGATGAATATTACCAACATTACTACTACTCCTGTACACGTAGCTTTCGAAGAAGTATGCAGCAAAGCAGCTGCTCGCGGAGTGAAAGTTACAGGTTGCGAAATAGTAGGATTGGTGCCTAAAAAAGTGTTGATTGAAGCCGGTAAATATTATTTGGCAAAACAACAACGCTCGTTGGGTATATCGGAAGAAGAAATAGTTAAGATAGCTATCAAATCGATGGGCTTAGACGATTTGAAACCTTTCGACCCACAAGAAAAAGTTATAGAATATGTACTAGAAGATAAAAACGTAAAACGTTTAGTAGATTTGACTTGTACTGGTTTTGCAAACGAAACAGCCAGCGAAAGCCCTGCACCAGGTGGTGGTTCTATATCTGCATACATGGGAGCTTTGGCAGCATCGTTGGCTACAATGGTAGCAAACTTGTCGTCGCACAAACCTGGTTGGGACGATCGTTGGGAAGAATTCTCTAAATGGGCAGAAAAAGGTCAAGTGATAAAAGAAGAATTGCTTCATTTGGTTGACGAAGATACTAACGCTTTCAACCTTATTATGAATGCATTTGGATTGCCAAAGAAAACCGACGAAGAAAAAGCAGCTCGTACACAAGCTATACAAGACGCTACACGCTATGCAACTGAAGTGCCTTTCAAAACTATGAAGAAAGCTTTCGAAGCATTCGAAGTAGTACGCGCTATGGTTGAAATAGGAAATCCAAATAGCGTAACCGACGCGGGTGTTGGTGCATTGTGTGCTCGTTCGGCCGTTATAGGTGCTCACTTGAATGTGAAAATAAACGCTTCAAGCTTGAAAGATAAAGCTGTTGTTGATGCTATACTTGCCGAAGCTGCATCGATAGAAGCAGCTGCAATAGCAGAAGAACAAGCTCTATTAAAAATGGTAGAAGAAAAAATTAATGGATAATAACAGACATTAATTATACTACATACAACAAAAGCGGTCTCTTAGATATAGGGAGACCGCTTTTACTATATTTATAAGTGTAAGATATACCGCTTTTACTTTTTGATGGTATTCAAAATCCAGTTGTGCATAATATTTAAAACAGTAGGAGCAAAGGTTTCTTCTATCATCATATATTCGTTGGTTCCACCGGTTTCGCAATTTTGGAATAGATGATTTAGGTTGGGAAGTATCATAGTTTCGGCTCTGTTGTTGGTGCATTTTTTTATCGCATCGATGTTTTCTTGAGGAAGTACTTGGCAGTCTTTACTTCCGTTTAGAGCCAATATAGGACAAGTAGTTTTTGATAGATATTCGCATGGGTCTAGATATAAAAATGTTTTCATCCAATTTAGTTTTATAGTGTTGGCCAAAACCATAACTGATTTTGGAGAGAAACCAATGGCACTACGTTCTTCCTTGCCGGTGGTGTATTTCTTTACTATTTTGTCTATTTCGGTCAGTAGATTGTTGTTGTCGGTAGTTTTAGGTAAGTCAAATACTTCGTTTAGTATAGTAATACGTTTATTTATCAAGCTGTCTGGCATATTGCCTATTTCGTATATTTTTCTGTTTTGTAAAAGAAGTGTTTCTTTACCATCTACTCCAGGACCGGCCAACATTATTATAAACGCGACCGAAGAGTTTTTAGATGCTACTATTGGTGCTATAAGTCCCCCTTCGCTATGGCCTATAAGTCCGATCTGAGTAGGGTTCACTTTGTGGTGTTTTTTTAGGAAGTTTATCATGTACTCTATATCGGTGGCCAAGTCGAATGTGTTTGCATCAGTGTTGCCTACAGATTTTCCCATCCCTCTGTCGTCGCATCTTAGGGTGGCTATACCATTTTTAGCCATATAGTCGGCAATGACTTTAAAAGGTTTGTGTTTAAAAATCTCTTCGTCTCTATTTTGAGATCCCGAACCCGTAATAAGTATGGCTACAGGAAATTTGTCTCCATTTTTAGGATAGGTAAGAGTGCCGGCAAGTTTGGTGTTGTCGGTTGTATTTTCTATGGCTACTTCCTCTTCTATATAGTCAAACGGTGGCATTGGCTCTTGTGGTCGTTTTACTTCAAGTAAGCCATCGGTAGGCTTTAGTGTGATAGGCATTTTACTGCCGTATTGTTGTATATATCCCGCAAATGTAGAGTCTGTATTGTTGTACTTTAGTGTGGCTTTAAAATTTATACTTTTTATAGTGATAAAAACGGAGTCGGTTGTTATTCTGAACGAACTAGGTACTAGTTTATTTTGACTCTGCATTGGACTATACAACATTGGGACAATGGATGAGTCTGCCTGTTTTTCGAAGTGTAGGTTTAGTGGGAGAGAGGCTTCTTCTAAAATACCAAACCAATAACGATTTTCGAAACTATTCTGAGCTATAATACTGCTGAAAATAGTGGTACAAACAAATAGAGTTATTATCTTTTTCATGATTAAGGAATTTGTATATAAATAATAGGACTGATAGTTTTGCTATCAACCCCGTTATTTAAAAGATTATTTTTTCGATTGTTCGTCAATAAATTTTCCGTCTATTTCAAAGTTGAGAACTTTTTCGTCTTTGGTCCAGAATAAAAATTTCTTTGCAACTTCTACTTGATATGTCTTTTTATTTCTGATGTCTAATATGTATATCTTTTTAATTTTGTATTTAGACATATTTTCTTCTACATATTTTTTTATAGTTTGAGGAGTGTATTCAGTGTTTACAATCCAACGAGTTTCTACTCCTTTGTTAGAGAAACGTACAGAAACTTCGTTTTTGTTTTGGTTTACAAAATCCACATCGTACACAAGCGAATCTACCTTTGTCCAACTAGCTTTTTCTACATTAGGATAGCTTTTTTTGAAGTCTTTCACATAGCGTTCCGGTACTTCTTTTTCCATTACAGGTTCTGATTTTTGAGCCAAAACCATAGTTTGGCTAGCTAATACTATTGCTACAATTGCAAATAACTTTCTCATATTCTATTTATTAATATTGTTATATAATTCTGTTTTCAATGGCAAATATACATTTTATTTTTTATATAGTGAAATTTTATGTGATGTTTTTTTATATCATCTGTCCAAATATCGACTTTAAATCTATAATATTGAATAGCATTAGTGCTGTAAGTATAATTACACAAACCGATATCCACTTTACGAATGTTGCACCTTTTTTTATTCCTAACAATGTTCCAGAAACCGATCCTATTACGCATCCTATCCCATGTAGCACTCCAAAGTCCCATCGTATTATTCCCTTTTGAGCGAAAACACCTATCGATACAATTGTGTATATAAGCATTATAAATACTTTAGAGGCATTGGTTTTCACTAAGCTATATCCTACGCAACTAACACCGGCCATTATCAAAAAGAAACCGGTACCTACCTGTATAAAACCGCCATAAATACCTATCATCAAATAAACTAAAAATTGTTTTATCGATAGTTTTTTATCTATTTTTTCTATGTTATCTGTGGCTAATTTTTGAGGTTTGTAGAATAGAAATATAATCATCAAGATTAGTACGCAAAGCAGTGTGTACTTTATGACGGTAGCAGTGGCATGTGCAGCCATTTGTGCTCCAATAAAAGCACCTATTGTTGTAGGTATGGCTAGTAGTAGAGCTTTTTTATAGTCTAGTACTTTTTTGCTATGGTATGTTATCGATGATGAAATAGATTGTATAAGAACGCCAACTCTATTTGTAGCATTTACCACATCGACAGGAAGCCCTAGAGCAAGGTATATAGATATTGAAATTGCTGTGCCACCGGCCGACAAAGTATTTATAAATCCTACTATAAGTCCGGATACAATCAACAGTATTGCAATGGGTAATGTTAGTGTCATTTAAAAAATAGAGTTATCAAAAATCCATTCTAATATTTTCGGGTAGAAATCTTTTTACATCTCCACCAAAGTTCATAATTTCTCTTATGAATGATGAGTTGATAGATGTATATTGAGGTTCAGTAAGTAGAAATATAGTTTCGATTTCAGGACATATTTCTGTATTTATCAAGGCAATATTTTGTTCGTACTGAAAATCTATGCTGTTTCTGAGTCCTCTGATTATGTATTTGGCATTTTTTTGTTTGCAATAGTCTACAGTAAGCATATTGTATACATCTACTTTTACTTTTTCAATGCCTTCAAATGTTTTTTCAATCCATTGTTTTCTTTTCTCTATTGGAAACATGCACTTCTTTTGGGTGTTGTCTCCAATAGCTATTATCACTTCGTCGAAAAGTGGTAGGCTACGAAGTACTATCGATTGATGTCCGATGGTAATAGGGTCGAACGAACCCGGAAAAATAGCAATACGTTTCATGATGTTATCTTCTTTTTTTTCCTTTCTTTGTTTTTTTGCTCGTATCTTTGTCGTTGAATACCCAAATCAATCGTGCCGATAAAGAACTATTGTATGCATCTTGTATCTCTGTACTGTTGTAGTATGTAAACAACCAATCTTTCTTGATAGGTAAAAGAGACATTTGGTAACGAAAATTGAACTTTAAGTTTTTCCATAATCTAAATCTGATATCGGCAACAAAAGACAAATCGTTTTTTAGGAAGTCTTTTTTCTCAAAATCTGTTATTATAGTAGTTACTCCGGTAGCGTCCCAAGCTGCTTTTTCAGTATAGTTTAGCAGTCTGCCGTATACAGCACCTAGTCCGAATGTCCAACCTCCGATTGGATCTTCAAAATGTGCCATAACCGGTATTTCTATGTATGGCAATGTCGCATTATAGTGGTATGGGTACGATTTTTCGTATGCTCCATATTGAGAGTATTTGGTTTCTACACTGACTAGCCAATTCTCGTTTTTGCTTATGGGAATCATCGTACCTACACTAGCTGTAAGTCCTGCTTTTTTGAATCCAAAAACTTCGTCGCCATTAATTTGGCTTAGATTTCCCCCTGCCGAAACAAATGCTCTGATTGTTTGTCCGCAAACATCGGTCGATAAGCCTGCTGCGATACATAGTATTATTAAAAGTTTTTTCATGCTGATTGCTTTGTATGTTTAGTATATTATCTAACGAATAACGTTATATTGCTAAAAAAAGTATAATAGGGTTGTGATTTTTGTAGTCGAAAAAATAAACCGCTCTCCTGTGTCGGGAAAGCGGTTTTGATATATAAACATAAGATTATTATTATTTCTTTCCTTTCATCAAGTCAACAAATGGATTGAAATAGTTTGCACCTTTTTCGGTTACACCGTCTAAGCCTTTACCACCATTTATAGGACGTTTTACACCGCCAAATATACCTTTTTCCAATGCAGTAAACAATCCTTCTTTTTCCATATTTTCAAGTAGGGCAGTAGCATTGTCAAGAACTTCTTTAGCACGTGTTTTTATTATACCACCTTCTTTGAATTCCACTTCGTCGCCGATGTTTTTCATGTTTCCGAATATGTATTTAGCATTTTCGATAGATAGGTATCGGTCGCTCATAAATGGAGTGTGGATAGCTTCAGTTGGCATACCCAAAAGTTGTAGTCCTTGGTTAGTCCATATTCCTATCATGTTGAACAAAGCATCTTGTACGTTGCCTTTAAATATATTTCCTGTCATGTATTTTGTAGGAGGCATATATTTAAGAGGTGCTTTTGGGAATATTTCTCGTATCATTTGAGCTTGTGCCAATTCGTATAAGAAACCATTTTCCAAATCCGGATTCATTTCGAAAGCGTGGCCAAGACCCATTTGTTCTTCAGGTAATCCTGCCAATAAAGCAAGCTGTTCGTTGATAAGGTCGGAAGCCAATACAGTGTGAGCTTCGTCGTAGGCATCAGCAGTAGTTAGATAGTTGTCTTCACCTGTGTTTATTATAACACCTGCAAAACCGTTGATGATACGCGAGAAGTATTGGTCAACAAGTGTACGTTGCATATTGATGTCACGGAACAAAATACCATACAAAGCGTCGTTTAGCATCACGTCTAGACCTTCCAAAGCTCCCATAGCAGCTATTTCCGGCATACACAATCCCGAGCAGTAGTTGCATAAGCGTATGTATCGTCCTACTTCTTCGCCAACTTCGTCCAATGCTTTACGCATTATACGGAAGTTTTCTTGTGTAGCAAAAGTGCCACCAAAACCTTCGGTAGTAGCTCCGTAAGGTACATAGTCCAAAAGGCTTTGTCCGGTAGTACGTATTACGGCTATAATGTCAGCACCTTGTCTAGCACCGGCTTGAGCTTGTAGTACGTCTTCGTATATATTTCCGGTAGCAACTATTATATATAAGTATGGTTTACTTCCTTCACCTATAGTGTCGATATATTTTTCTCTTCTCAAGCGGTTGTTGCGTATGCGTTCTATAGTGCTGTTTATTGTAGGTTGAAGTGTTTGTTTTATTTCTTCTATTCCATGTATAGGAAGTTGGGTGATATCCAATTTTCCTTCAGCTATTTGTTCTGCTATGGCTTGTGCCGATAGTTTAGTTTCGCATATTGCATTACCAATGTAGAACATTACACCTTGATTCAACACACCTTTACTTTTAAGGTCTTCTACTACAACGTTTGGTAGTGGAACATCATTGCTGTCTACTCCGTCGATGCCAAGCAAACGACACAATGTGCGTTCTACTGCCACTGTGGTATAATTTTCAACAAAATCTTGTACCTGATTGGCTATATTGCGTGCTTTACCGCGTGCATACTCTACTTTTTCAAAGTTTATGCCTACTTTACTCTTTTGCATAGTTCTTATTTATAATTTTTAATATCAATAACATACATTGGGTTGGAAACTATAAAATATTTTCAATGTCTCCAACAAATTCGTTTGCAAAGATACATTATTTTTTTCAAATATACAAATTCTTTTGCTGTATACTTTTTCTAGTGCAGCAAATATTCATTTAGGTATCTTTTTTGTGGATATATTGCCTCTATTTATCGGCGTTGTGAGTGGTATTGTAGATATACAATAGCCCGTCGATGTTTCTCGGTACTTGTAGGTCTATATACGCACTTTCTATTGGTATTACATTGCCATTTTTTACTGCCTTTAGGTAGGTGTATGGCTCTGTTTGGCAAAACTGTTTTATGTCCTCTTTGCGGATAAAAATATAATCAGGATCGGCGTTCAATAGTGCTTCGGTGCTATAGTTCCATCCTACAATATCTTTTGCCACATTACTAAGTCCGCAAATGGTAAAAATATCGTTGATAAAGGTGTTCCCACCGGCTGTAAAATTGCCACCCTTTCCATAGCCTACCACATAGTACACTGTAGCTTTGGTGTCTTGGTGTATGGTGGTGTTTCTTATCTCGTCTGTTTTTTGTTGTAGGTTGGCATTTAGTTGTTTTGCTTCTTCTTTCTTGTTGCACAATGTGCCTATGCGTTCTATATTGTCGAATAATGCGTCGAAGTGTTCTTTTTCGCGTATTGCCACCAATGGTATTCCCGCTTTGGATATTAGGTTTACAGTGTTTTCTGGCACCATAGAGCCTATCAAAACCAAATCTGGGTAAAGCGATAGTAGTTTTTCTACATTCAGATTGTTTATTCCTCCTATGCTCTCAATGCTTTCGACCTCCGGTGGAAAGTTGCAAAAATCGGTTCGTCCTACCAATTTGTCCGATGCATCTATTGCAAAAATTATCTCGGTTATAGCAGGCGACACCGAAACAATCCGCTTTGGATTGTTGGGTACATTTACTACTCTGTCGTAGTCGTCGACAAAAAGGAAGTAGTCGTCTTGCTTGTTGGTGGTGCTTTGTTGGCACGACACTATCAATAGCAAAAATCCCAATAGTCCAAAGCGGATTAGTGTTTTATATGTACAAAAAACGTATTTGAACATATGTTTTTTTTATGCGTTCATACCACCGCAAATGTTTATAACTTGTCCTGTTACATACGACGATAAGTCAGAACCCAAGAATACGCATACTTTTGCGACTTCGTCTGGTTCGCCACCACGGTGCAAAGGTATTTTTTTGTACCAGTCTTCTTTGATGTTTTCAGGTAGTACGGCAGTCATATCTGTCATTATAAATCCGGGAGCTATTGCATTGTGGCGGATATTGCGTATACCCATTTCTTTGGCAGCACTTTTGGTAAATCCTATTATACCGGCTTTACTTGCCGAATAGTTACATTGGTTTGCATTTCCGGATACACCTACTACAGAGCTTACGTTGATAACGCTACCTGCTCCTTTTTTCCACATTACAGGTTGTACGGCTTTGGTAAGGTTGAATACAGATTTTAAGTTTACACTTATTACCATATCCCATTGTTCTTCTGTCATTCTTTTCAATGCACCGTCTTTAGTTATACCTGCATTGTTTACCAAAATATCTATTGTACCAAAATCGGCAACAACATTCTGAACCAATTCGTTCGAGCTTTCAAAAGATGCTGCATTAGATGCATAACCTTTTGCTTTTACTCCGTAGCTAAGCAATTCTTTTTCGGTTTCTTCCATAGCTTCGTTTCTCATCAAGTCAGAGAATGCTACGTTGCAACCTTCTTGTGCATAGCGTATTGCTATGGCTTTTCCTATTCCTCTCGATGCTCCTGTGATAAGAGCGGTTTTTCCTTCTAATAATTTCATCGTATTGTTTATTTTACGTTTATTATAAAGTATATTTCGTTTTGCAAAGGTACGACTTTTTTTGCGTATAGCATTAATATGTCGTGTTTTTTTATAATAATCCTAATTCCAATTTAGCTTCTTCGCTTATGTTTTCCATGTTCCAAGTCGGGATGAATGTGATATCCACTGCTGCATTGCTAACACCTTCTATCATAAGTATATTACTTCGTATTTCGATAGGTAGCGAATCGGCTACAGGGCAGTTTGGAGCTGTAAGTGTCATTAGAATGTTTACTTTTAAATCGTCGTCTATTTTAATGTCGTATATCAAGCCCAAATCGTATATATTTACCGGAATTTCGGGGTCGTATATTCTTTTTAGTACGTCAATAACGGCACTTTTTATGGTTTCTTTGGTTGGTGTCATATCCAAGTTTTTATTATGTTGTTTTTTATCCTTCCATAGTGGTGTATGCCAAAGCATACAATTTTATTTGTTTTAGCATAGCTGTAAGTCCGTTGGAGCGTGTAGGGGATAGGTGTTCTTTCAACCCTATTTTTTCTATAAAACTCAAATCGGCATTCACTATGTCTTTTGGTGTCTGATTGTTTAGTACTCGTATCAGTAGGTATGCTATACCTTTGGTTATCACAGCGTCGCTGTCTGCTTTGAATACTATTTTTCCGTCTACAAGGTTGGCGCTAAACCATACTCTTGATTGGCAGCCTTTTATTAGGTTATTTTCGGTTTTGTCTTTTTCGTCTATCATCGGACATTCTCTACCCATTTCAATAATGTAGTTGTATTTGTCCATCCAGTCTTCAAAATTTTCAAACTCTTCTATTATTTGGTTTTCAATTTCTTGTATAGTCATATTGTTTATATGTTTTTTAGTATTTCTTCTACAATTTCTCTTGAATTTTTTAGGCGTGGTATTTTGTATTGTCCGCCTAGCTTATTTTTATCTTTAAGCCATTTCATAAACGTGCCGTTGGCTACAAAGGTGATGTGAGGTGGCTGCAAAATAAGGTTTTTGTAGCGTTTGGCTTCGTAGTCGGAGTTTACTTTTTTTAGCGCTTCGTCTAGCAGAGTTTCAAACAGCTCTTTGTCTTCGGGTTCTTGATCAAATTCTATTATCCATTGGTGTCCTATGGGTCTGTTATGTTTAGATAGGTAAGGAGCTGCAGTATACTCTTTTATGCTGGCATTAGTTTCGGTACATGCCATCTTTATGGCTTGGTTGGCGTTGTCTTCTATCAATTCTTCGCCACACACGTTTATGTAGTTCTTTGTTCGTCCTGTTATTTGTATCCTGTAGGGCGATTTTGATGTAAAGGTAACGGTGTCGCCTATCAGGTATCGCCATAGCCCTGCGTTGGTACTTATCAGCAGTGCATAGTTTTTTCCCACTTCTACGTCGGCCAATTGGGTTACTTTGGGATTGTCGGTGCCTATTTGAGAGGTTTCTATAAATTCGTAAAACACACCATTGTTTAGTAGCAACAACATATCCGATACGTTTTTTTGGTCTTGAATACCAAAGTATCCTTCCGAGGCGTTGTACACGTTTACATACCTCATGTTGTCGTTAGGTATCAGTAGTTTATATTTTTGCTTATAGGGTAAAAAATCTACTCCGCCATGGAAATAGACCTCCAAATTTTCCCATACCTCGTTTATGTTGTTTTTGTGGCTTATGTCCAAACATCGTTGCAGTAGCAATGCCATCCACGATGGTACTCCTGCCAGACTTACAATGTTTTGTTTGGTAGTACTTTCTGCCATGCGTATCAGTTTCTGTTCCCACTCTTTCATTAGGGCTATCTCTCTTTTCGGAGCTCTAAAATGTTCGGCCCATTGTGGTAGGTTGTCCATTATTATTGCCGACACATCGCCACAGTAAAATGGATCGGTAGGAGAGCTTTGTTTGCTACCTCCGAGTGCAAGATTGTAGCCCGAAAATATTTTAGTGGCACTATACATATTGCAGTACAATATCAGCATATCTACACCACCTTTGTAGTGACATTGTTTCAGAGCTTCGTTGCTTACGGGTATATATTTGCTAGTGTTTCCCGATGTTCCCGACGATTTCGAAAACATCTTTATGGGTGTGTTCCACAGCAAGTTTTGTTCCCCCTTTTGCATTCGTTGTATGTATGGCAAAAAACTATCGTACTCGTTTATGGGCACTTGTTTGTTGTAGTGGCTCCATGTTTTTATGTCGGCATAGTTGTATTTTTTGCCCCATTCGGTATTTTTGCCATTGGCTATCAGCCGGTGAAAAACCTCGTCCTGCACTTCCAGAGGATGGTCTACAAAGCGTGCTATTTGGCTGTAGCGGCTTCGCATGAATTGGCAGGCTAAAAAGTTTAGTAGTTTTGTCATATTGATATATCTTTGGTTTGTTTGGTTCTTATTTTGGAGCTTTTTTAATCAGTACGAATGCTGCTATAGTGTATATTATTTGTGGTAGCAATACTGCCAAAAATGGGCTTAGATTTCCGTTTGTGGCAAAAACAGTAGTTATTTTCATAAACACTATAAACGAAAATGCTATAGATATACCTATTGCCAAGTGGATACCTACTCCGCCACGCATTTTTCGCGACGATACTGCTACCCCAATCACTGTCATAATTATTATTGCCAAGGGATTCAAAAGGCGTTGGTAGTGTTCTATCTTGTAGTTTACCACAAGGTGCGATCCTCGTTCTTGTTCCTGCTTTATAAAGTCCCTTAGTTTGAAAAAATTCATAGTCTCTACACTGGTATAGTTGATGTTGAAATCGATAGGTTTGGCTTTGATATCTATCAGCGTGTCGCCAACTCTAACAAATTTCTCCGACAAATTGTTTATGCTTCTACATGTGTAGTTGAAGCATCGCCACTGTTCAGAAACGCTGTCGTAGGTTATTTGGTCGGAGGTAATTTTCTGTACCATATTGTTGTTGTCCGAGAATATTTCTTTCGTAAATTTGTAGCCTATATTGTTTTTGCTATCAAAGCTTTCTACATACAGCTGTGTGCCTTTTTCTATCTGTATGTGAATGTTTCTGAAGTTGTTTTGATATTTATTTTTTATGTATTTCCGTTCAAAATCTTTCACATATGTATTGTTGATAGGTATTATAAAGTTGCCAAAAATAAATATTACCAAGGCTATTATACCGGCACCATATAGGTAGGGGACAAGCATACGTTTGAAGCTGATACCGTTGCCGAGAATGGCTATAATTTCGGTGTTGCCTGCCAGTTTCGAAGTAAAGAAGATAACCGATATGAATACAAACAGATGGCTAAACAGATTGACAAAACTCGGGATAAAGTTTAGATAGTACTGAAAAACAATAAGCTTTAATGGAGCATTGCGGCTAAGAAAATCGTCGAGCTTTTCTGATATATCAAATACAATTACAATGACAATTATAAGGCCGATGGCAGCGCAAAATGTTTTTAAAAACTTGCCCAATATGTATCTGTCAATTATTTTGTATTTCATTGGTTATATCTGTTTTTGAGTATAAGTATTGGTTTAGTTCAAAAATAGAATTAGTTTTATATTAGTGTATTACCAATCTACTTTTTCTTCAAAATCATTTGCAAATATACATAAAAAATCTGTATCGTAGGCAATGTGGCAAAGTTTTTTTTAGCAACTGTTGGTTGATAGCTTTGGAATGCAACAAGACTCTATCTAAACAGTGGTCGAAATGTAATGTTGTAATGTAATGTTTTTTTGTGTTGCTTTTTTAACCTAAAAGGATAAATTATTGCAAAGCAATTTTCATAAGTTGTCATCTGAAAAAGTAGGAATTAAACCTCCCTTTATTATCACTATACTGTCGTTGTAGCGACAATATAGTGTTTTTTCGTTTGTGGTATATTGTGAAAAAAACGGCCATAATACTCCTCAAATGTGTTCTATATAATTGTTTATTGGTAGTACGATGGAGGCAATGCTTTCAATATAATAGTTAGCAGTTTTCTACTAGTTGGTTCGGTGGCGTTTTTATGCTCTCTGCTAAAACATTACATTGCAACACACTTGCATATTTCGATATTTTTTCCGTACTTTGTGTAGCGATCGAGAGAAGTGTTTATATTGTATTTGGTTGATTTTGAAAATATAAATTCAATATATTAATGGCAATAGTGTCGCTAAATATGTATTTGTTTGAATAAAACTAAAACGTTATGGTAAAAAGAATAATGTATTTGATGGCGTTTTTCATTTTATGCTCGTGTTCCGGCAGTGTGATGAAAGAAACTGAAATAGTATGCATGTCGGAAAATAGTTATAGTAGCGATTATATGCAGAAAACTAAAAACATATTGGAGTATGGCGACACCAATTCTTATTGGGCTATTCATACAATCCATTCCGACGACTGTGCCAACGATAAGCTTTTGCCTTACGCTCTTGTAATGGCTAATAAATTCAACTTTACACCGGCATACTATCATGTTTTTGAAATACTTGTTCAGCTTAATTGCGAAAGAACTATTGATGTTTTGGATTCAGCAACAAGAGATTTGGCTGTTTCATATTTCAGAAAGGCAATAGAGTCCGGTGATAAGTATGCTTCGGACTGTTTGTTGCAAGAGTATTGCGACACTTGCACTACGCCAATAAAAGAATTATATACCGATACAGTATTGATGTCTAAAGCATTCAATAATATAGAACTTGGTAGCCGATAAATGATTGATAGAGAAAAATAGACCGAGAAAACTAAATAGCAAAAATAGTTACTAATTAGTAGTTTTGTACTAGTCGATTCACAGCCTTTTCTCTACTCTCTCTACCTTCTCTACTTTATTTTCTATTACATTACAACATAACAACATTACAACAGTAGGGTTTGCTACTTGCAAAAACAAAACAAGGGAACTCAAACTTGTGTGTTTGGCTCCCTTGTATATTCGAAAAAGGTCTGTCTAAAAGAAAACGACCTTTATACTAAAACTCTAAGTTGAAGTCGTATGTATCTTCGGTAGCAATAGTTTCTTCTTCTACCGACTCAGGTTTGCTGTCGGTATGGTTAGAATCTCTTTTGCTTGTTTTTCTAGACAAAGATACTATAAGAGCTCCCAACATTCTGGTTATTTCCATCAAACATTCTCTAGAATATTCTTCGTCGGAAGGTTGGAAAATAGATAACTCTTTGGCTAATGTAGAAAAAATAATGCACTCTCTTACGTTTGCTTTGGCATCTTTAAGATATAGTTCAAATTCTTTCTTGTTGTGATATGCACCTTCGGCAATGCTAGTGGCTATTGCTACAGACGCTTTGCAAAACTCGTTAACCAACCTCTCTTCCACAGTCGAAAGGTCTTTGCTTTTTAGGGTTTTTGCTACCCATTTGTTGTACTCGATAGCTTTGTTGTATATTCGAAGGTCTTCGAATCTGAAAAAGCTAGATTGTTTTTTTTCTTCCATATTGCCAGTAGTTTTAATAGTTATTGAAATTATCTGAATAAATTGTCTATTTCGTCCTTGTAAACTTCCATAACTTTGCGTCGTCTAAGTTTCATGGTAGGGGTAAGGAAACCATTGGCTTCGGTCCACGTTTCGTTTATAAGTTTAAAACGTTTCACTTGTTCGGTATCGCCAAAGTATTTGTTGTATTTTGCCATTACTTTGTTGTAGCGTTCCAATGTTTTCTTATCGTTAATCATTTCTTCTTGCGAACTGCAATGTATGTCGTGGCGTGCTTGCCAATCTTTTAGAAATTCAAAATCAGGGGTGATTATAGCTGCTGCAAACTTTTGGTTTTCGCCAACCACCATCATATCCAATATAAAAGGACTTTCTTTGAATTTGCCTTCTATAGCTTCGGGATTTACATATTTTCCCATGCTGGTTTTGAACAACGATTTTACACGTCCTGTTATCGATAAAAGTCCGTTTTCTAGTTTTCCGGTGTCGCCGGTGTGGAACCATCCTTCGTTGTCTATCACTTCGGCAGTAAGTTCAGGAGCTTTGTAGTAGCCTATCATCACGTTTTTGCCTCGGCACAATATTTCGTTGTTGTTAGGATCTATTTTCACCTCGATATTTTCTAGTGGAGGACCTACGGTGCCAACTTTTCTGCCACCTTTTGTTCGGCGGCTTACAGCTATAACGGGGCTGGTTTCGGTAAGGCCGTAGCCTTCGAATATTGTCATGCCAAGACAGTTGAAAAAGCGAGCCAAACGTGGTTGGATGGCGGCACCACCACTTACTACAAGTTGCAATACTCCAAAATTTTCGCGTATGGCACTATATACCAATTTGTCGGCTATTTTGTGTTTAAGACTGTAAATAAATGATTTGTTTTCAAATTCATAATCAGTGGCAAAATCCAAAGCCCAATAGAATATCTCTTTTTTGAATCCTTTTAATTTTTCGCCTTTGCGGTATACTTTGTCGTATATCTTTTCCATCAGTCTGGGCACTGTGGTCATCATTTCGGGTTGTGTTTCCTTTATGTTGTCGGCTACTTTGCCAACGCTTTCGGCATATATAATCTCGAATCCACGATACTGATACATGTAGTTCATCATGCGTTCGTATATGTGGCACAAAGGAAGATAGCTCAAGCAACGTGTAAATTCTTCGTTTGGAATAGTATGTACTGCCATAAAGTTCGAAACAAGGTTTTCGTGGCTAAGCATTACACCTTTGGGAGTTCCTGTTGTTCCGCTGGTGTATATCATCGTTACCATGTCTTTCGGACTTATCGAGTCTTTTATTTCTTTCACCTTGTCGGGAGCAGGATTGTTGCTACCTAGCTCTAGCAATTCGTCGAACGAGCTAATGTTTTTGTCGCGTTTTTTGAATGTATATATATGTTCAACGCTTGGAACTTCGGGAAGTATGTTGCTTATTTTTCTAAGCAATTCAGGACCTTCCAAGAATATGAACTTTATTTCGGCATGGTTTAGGATATATTTGTAGTCGTCTTCGCTGATGGTAGGGTAGATAGGTATCATTATAGCTCCTATTTGCTGAACACCCATATCCAAATAGTTCCATTCCGGACGGCTCGACGATATAAGTGCTACCTTTTCGCCACGTTTCAATCCCATTTTTAGTAGTCCGTAGCTTGCCAGGTTCGACTTTTCTACATACTCTTTTACATAGTGTTTTTCCCATTTGCCACCTTCTTTATACGAAAAAACAGGGTGGTTTGGGTGGTTTAGTGTTTTGTATTCCAGTATGTCAAATAATCTTGTAATTTCCATTTATATAATAGTTTAGTTGTTGTTAGAAATATATTAGTTTATTTGTCTGTTAGTGTCGTATTTGTTGTTTGTATTTATTATTATATAGTTGTTGTTATTCTATTTCGGCGTAGTATCTCATAAACTGAGTACGTACAAATTGCGAGTTGTCGTTATCGTTCACTCGTAGTTTGCCTCTAAAATCGTCTATCGACTTGTAGCCTTTCTTTTCCATCCATTGTTTTAGGTAGTCGGTCATATCTTTGATGTATTCTACACCATTGCTATACAAAGCCGATACCACTTGCACTGTCTGTGCTCCAGAAAGCAGTGTTTTTACTACGTCGTCGCCGGTAAGCACTCCCGACGATGCCGATATGTCGCAACGTATTTTTCCGCTTAGCAATGCTGTCCAACGCAATGTGTCGTAAAGCATGCTTTTGTCAGATATTATAGAGGTGTGTTTTAGTTCTTCTTTTTCGGTGTCTATATCGAAATTGATATTTTTGTTGAACATAGTTATCGCGTTCACTCCGCTCCACGACAATTTGTGAAGGAATTTTGCCATGTCGGTAAAGTATTTTCCTACCTTAATAATAATAGGAATAGAAATACTTCTACGCAAAGCTAAAATTGTATCGGAAAACAAACGTTCGATGTCGTCGTACGAGATGTTTTGAGAGAAAGGCAGGTACATGAAATTAATTTCTATTGCATCGGCACCTGCATCTTGTAGTTTCTTGGCATAATTAACCCAATTGCTGTAACTTATACAATTGATACTTGCAATGATAGGTATTTGTAAAACTTTTTTTGCTTCGATGATAAGCGACATATATTTATCTATTTCATGACCTTCGATATGGTTGGCGATATAGTCGTAGCTTTCGCCGTGGTCAAAATTAGATATAAAACCAGTGTTTTTTTGTATGTCAAATGTGATTTGTTCCTCAAATAGCGACTTAAGGACCACAGCACCTACACCGGCTTTTTCCATTTTTATGAGGTTATCTAGCTTCGATGTTAGTCCACAACTTCCTGATATAATGGGACTTTTGAGTTCTAGTCCCAAAAACTTGGTTGATGTATTTGTGTCTATCATAATCTTTGTCTTTGAATTGCAAAGGTATATATTTTTTTTCATATTTAGCAAGTGTTTTGAAAGTTTTTTTTCTATTATATTTTGTGATAACTTATATTTTCTTGTATAATAGTGTGTTATGATGTAAAAAAAATGTAAAGATGTAAATAGAGTAACAAAATAAAAAAAATATTTGTTCAACCCAAAAAAAATGACTAATTTTGCACTTGGAAAACATTAATACTATTATACAAAAATGAAAGAAAATACAGAAGGACAAAACGTTGAAATAGAAAACGTTATAGGTAAGGCTGAGGCTTTTGTTCAACAAAACCAAAAGAAAATAATAGTTGTTATTTTGGCTATTGTTGCCGTAATAGGTGGTTATTTGGCATTGAAAAACTTGTATTTTGAACCTCGCGAACAGCAAGCTGCCGAAGAAATGTTTGCAGCAGAAAATTGGTTTGACCAAGATTCGTTACAATTATCGTTGGACGGAAATGCAAAATACATGGGTTTTGTAGGAATAATGGACGAGTACGGTAGCACAAAAAGTGGTAGATTGGCTAAATATTATGCTGGTATCGCTTCGTTGCGTTTAGGTAAATACGAAGACGCTATCAACTATCTAAGTTCATACAATGGTAAAGATACTTTCACTAAAGTGTTGGCTGTAATAGCTACCGGCGATGCCGAACTAGAATTAGGAAACACTAAAGAAGCTATCAACTTGTACAATAAAGCAGCAAAAATGGAAGATAATATGATTACTACTCCATACGCTTTGTTTAAAGCAGGTTTTGCTAACCAAATGGAAGGTAACTTTGCCGAAGCAGCTAAATTGTACAAAGAAATAAAACAAAACTATCCTCAATCGACTGAAGCAAGAACAATAGATAAATACATTGCTTACGCCGAAGAAAGTGCAAGAAAATAGTAGATACTAACAAGTATAATTATACTAACAGCTTATAGGGAAGGTCGGAAAGGCGATTTTCCCTATAATTTTATATAGAACAACTACCGACGACATCTTTTATTAGATACATGCGAAGAAATATTTTCGATAACGACAACAATACAAAAAAACATAAGCAATATGGTATATGTAGAACTTACAGTAGATGTAACCCCAATGGAAATATATTCGGACATAGTGATGTACGAGTTGGGCGAAATTGGGTTTGAAAGTTTTGTAAACACAGACAAAGGCTTTAAAGCCTATATCCCACAAGGCGATTTTAATCAGGAAGTATTGGCCGAAACATTAGGCTCTATTTCGGATTGCGACATAAATTATACATGCCAAGAAATACCCGACCAAAACTGGAATGCGGTATGGGAAAGTACACACGAGCCGGTGTTGGTTGAAGATTTTTGTTGGGTGTATGCACCATTCCACAGCCCCAATGCCGATGTGCAATACAATATACTTATAGAACCCAAAATGAGTTTTGGTACAGCTCATCACTCTACAACATACTTGATGATAAGTTTTTTGAGAGATGAGAATGTCGAAGGCAAAAATGTTTTGGATATGGGTAGTGGCACAGGAGTGCTTGCTATATTGGCCGAAAAGAAAGGTGCCAAGTATGTAGAAGCCATAGACAACGACGAATGGGCTTACAGAAATGCGTTGGAGAACACTGAAACAAATGAGTGTAGCAATATAAATGTGCGTTTGGGCGACGCTTCTGCTTTGGGCGAAAGCAAGTTCCAGATTGTTATAGCAAATATCAATAGAAATATTTTGTTGCGAGATATGAAATATTATATCGATGTGTTGGAAAAAGGCGGAGTGTTGTTGCTAAGTGGATTCTACGAACACGATATTCCTGCAATACGTACCGAAGCCGAAAAGTTGGGTATGACGTTTGATTGTTTCAGAGAACGCAACGAATGGGTGGCATGTAGATTTACCAAAAACTAAAATACATAACTAACAGAGAAACTAAATATATGTCGATAAAAGAACAATTGGCAACAGTGAAAAGCACATTGCCAACTACAACAAGATTGATAGCTGTAAGCAAAACAAAACCCGTAGAAGATTTGCAACAGGCATACGATGCGGGACAACGTGTGTTTGGCGAAAACAAAGCTTTAGAGATGCGTGACAAGCATGAGGTTCTTCCCAAAGACATCGAGTGGCACTTTATTGGGCACTTGCAAACAAACAAGATAAAATACATAGTGCCATTTGTGTCGTTGATTCATAGTGTAGATAGCTTGAACCTATTGAAAGAGATAAACAAAGAAGCGGCCAAAAAGGGTAGGGCGATAGATTGTTTGTTACAGTTTCATATTGCATCGGAAGATACTAAGTTTGGGTTGGACTACACTGAAGCCGAAGCTTTGTTGAACTCGGAAGAATATGCTTCGATGGAGAATATACGCATAGTAGGTGTTATGGGAATGGCTACCTTTACCAACGATACAGACAAGGTAAGAGCCGAATTTAGAAACCTAAAAACTATATTCGACAAACTGAAAGAAAAATACTTTGCCGATAGCGATAGCTTCAAAGAAATTTCGATGGGAATGAGCGACGACTATAAAATAGCTATAGAAGAAGGCAGCACATTGGTGCGTGTAGGTAGTGCAATATTTGGAGCACGAAATTATGCAATATAATTTATAGACGATATATATATATTCCCTCTGAATAGAGGATAAAATATAACGACCACAATACTACAATAGGTCAGAGCGTGTGCATCCGGGCAGATTGTAGTTTTGTGGTCGGATTGTTTATAGGTTGTTCCTATTTTTTTATTCGTTGTTCATAAAGCCCGACTCTTCAAGAAATTTCAATAGTTTTCTAGACATAAACATATTGTCTTCCTTTTTATATCTTTTTTGAGTGAATATTTGAGCAAGGTTTTCTGTTTGGTTTATTCTCACCATCTCTTTCGAGAAAGGTAGTGCTTCTTTTTCGGCAAACACCGCGTCGATGTCTTCGGCGGTGTAGTCTTTGTATGTTTCGTAGTGCACCACACCCGATAGAGGTAAGCGTTCTGTTTGAGTAGGAGTTTCGTCGGGGTAGCCCATAGTTATGGTAGTTACAGGTACAACTCCTTTAGGCAGATTCAAAAAAGCCGATATTTCGGGGGCGTTGTATAACACTGTGCCCAAATAGCAAATGCCCAATCCTTTGGTTTCGGCAGCCACACATATATTCTGAGTAGTTATGGTAGCATCTTCCAAGCCCGACACAAACCACAAAAAGTTGTCGTAGGCTATACCTGCATTGCGTTGCAAACACCATTTATGGTAGCGATTTATATCTACACAAACGGTAACCACTGCGGCAGCATCTTCCACCATTTTTTGACCAAAATGATATTTGGCCAGTTCTTTTTTACGTTCCTTATCTTGGGTTACCACTATGCTATATATCTGCATATTGCCGGTGTTGGAGCCGCGAGTGCCGGCTTCTAAAATCTCGGTCAAAGTGTCAGGAGCTATTGCAGCGTCTTTGTATTTTCGTATCGATGTATGCTTGGTTAAAAAATCTAATGCATTCATATTGTTGATTGTTATTGTATTATAATGTTTCGTTTCGTTGCTAAATGTTCTACAAAGGTACATAAAAATATTGATTTAACAGGAGCGTTGTCGAAATATTTTCTCTCTGTACCGGCCGTTTTTGTCATGATTCGTAATTGGTGTGTTCAAATTAAGTGCGATTTTGCGATATTTCAGTATTTAAAATTCTATTTTTAACCCAATATCAATAGTTGGAATAACGTGCAAGTTTTTGCAAGAAATATATACTAAATGACGTAGTCTAACAATTTTAAGCGAAAGGAGGAGCGATATAAAAACAGAAAAAACGAAAAAAATGAACTTTTATGCCTTATTATTCGAAATAAAAGCGTATCTTTGCAAATTGATTTCAATATAAATTAAATAGTAAGAAAACTAAAGACACATGTTCAATAAAAGAAAATTAATCTGTGCGGCGTTAGGAATGTTTATGTTCGCACAACTTCAAGCCCAAGTTAGTTTTGGTGGTAGTCCACGTTTTTCTACCGAAAAAAGCATTGCATCGGAATCGGTAGTTAGTTTAGAAACAATAGACAACGATGTTTATTTAGCCGAAGATATAAACCTTTCGGGCAAAGGTTCGGCGATGAGAGTCGGTGTTATTCAAAAAACAAATCTTTCAAACAAAACACACGGTACAGTAGAGGTGTTGGACAATGGCGACAGAATTTGGCGATTGACAATACGTTCGAATGGTGCAACATTTATGTTCCCAAGTTTCAAAACATTCGATATTCCTGCCGGTGCCGAACTATTTGTTTACGATGCTTCGCACGAGTTTGTGATAGGAAAATTCACTGCGGAAAGTGCTTTGCCTGAAGGTAATTTTTACACACAATCTATACCCGGCGAAGAAATTACTATAGAATACTACGAACCTTACGAAGTGGCAGGACTTGGAACACTTGTGATAGACGAAGTGGGTCATGGCTACAAAGATTTGTTCAATATGATGGAAAACAATACTAAGGCTCCTCACGGTGCTTCGGAAGGCAACTGTCATATTAATGTTGTATGCGAAGAAGGTGATAATTTTAGAGATCAAATTCGTTCGGTGGTATGCTACGAAATTGTTGTAGGAAACTATGTGTATATGTGTTCGGGTGCGTTGATAAACAACACTCGTAACGACAAAACAAACTATGTTCTTTCTGCTTATCACTGTCAAGATGTGGGAGGTACTATCACTCGTTTTGTGTTCTATTTCAACTACCAAACTCATGCTTGCAACGGAATATCAGGTCAGTCGTCAAACTCTGTGGTAGGTGCTGATATAGTAGCAAAGAATAGTGCTTCTGACTTTATGCTTATGAAATTGAAAAACAAAATACCTGATAGCTACAAGGTGTATTATGCAGGTTGGTCGCGTTCGGGTGCTAATCCCAGTGTAGGTGCATGTATTCACCATCCCGGTGGCGACTGGAAAAAGATAAGTATTCCTCGCAGTGTTCAAAGTGCGGCTGCCAGTGGTTCGGAAGCTAACTTCTGGAATGTGAAATGGTATTCGGGCGACGATAATAAAGGTGTAACAGAACAAGGTTCGTCGGGATCGGCTTTGTTCAATGCTCAAGGTCTTATAGTAGGACAATTGTACGCCGGTGCCAGTGGTTGCGAATATTTGTATCAAAATACCGGCAACTTGTTTGACTACTATGGCAAACTATCTAAATCGTGGACAGGAGGTGGTTCGGCAAACAGACGTTTGTCGGATTGGTTGGATCCGGATGGTACAAATGTTGAATCGTTGCAAGGTATCAATTGGGACTATTCAGCCGACTCGGTAGGAATAAATGCTGCTGTAGAACAAAACAAAATGAGTGTTTACCCTAACCCTTCAAATGGTGTATTTAATGTGGATATAGATGAAATTGGTATGGCCAACTACTATATTTACGACATGATGGGGCGTTGTGTTCAAACAGCTGCAATAATGTTGAACTCTAATAGCTATCAATTGAAAGCCGAAGGCTTGCAAGAAGGTACCTATATATTGGAAATACAAGTTAATGGTAAAAAATACACTAAAACCATAGTATTGAAATAATTTTTTTAGTGAAACAGTATATAATATACAGAAGACGCAGCATTTGTTGCGTCTTTTGTGTATAGAAACATATCAACTTCAAAAAAAACGGAACGAGATGTATACACCATTCGAATTGGCCGAAAATTATGTGAATAATACAGGGAAATCAATATTCCTTACGGGAAAGGCCGGAACAGGCAAGACGACGTTTTTGCAACACATTCGCAAAACAACAAACAAACGTTGTGTGGTAGTGGCGCCTACGGGAGTTGCAGCCATCAATGCCAATGGTGTTACGATACATTCTTTTTTCCAATTGCCGTTTTCGCCTTACTTGCCCGATTTGGAAAATTTTGTGTCGGAATATTCTTTGTCGCACGACAAGCGTAGGCTGAGAAAAGAAAAATTGGAGATTATCCGCACATTAGATTTGCTTATCATCGATGAAATAAGTATGGTTCGTGCCGATTTGTTGGATGCCATCGACGATACTTTGCGACGCTACAGACATTCGGCTGCTCCATTTGGAGGTGTACAACTTTTGATGATTGGTGATCTGCATCAGTTGCCGCCAGTGGTCAAAGACGACGAATGGAACTTGATGAAACTGGTATATGCCTCGCCATTTTTCTTCAACAGTAAGGCTTTGCAAAAGGTAAACTTTGTGACAATAGAGCTGAAAACAGTATTCAGACAATCGGATAAAGTGTTTATAGATTTGCTGAACAATATAAGGCAAAACAATTTTGATGTGCCTACACTGGACCAATTGAATGCAAGGTATACACCTGATTTTTCTCCCGACGATGCCGATGGCTACATACGATTGACCACTCACAACTATCAGGCCCAAAATATCAATATAGAAAAATTGGAGCATTTGCAGACCGAAAAACACACATTCGAAGCTGCTGTGACCGGTAACTTTCCCGAGTATTCTTATCCTACCGACTTTGTGCTGAATATAAAAGAGGGTGCACAAGTGATGTTTGTTCGCAACGATTCGTCGGTAGAAAAACGATACTACAACGGCAAGATAGTTACCATAACAAAAATAAGGGAAAACGAAATAGAGGTGGAGGATCGGAACGGAACGACGATAACGGTGGAACGCGACAAATGGGAGAACATAAAATACGAGGTAGACAAGGAAACGAAAGAGATTCAACAAATAGTGGATGGAACATTTGTGCAGTTCCCGTTGAAGTTGGCTTGGGCTATCACTATTCATAAAAGTCAGGGTCTTACTTTCGAAAAATCCATAATCGACGTGGGCAACGCCTTCTCGTATGGGCAGGTATATGTGGCATTGAGCAGGTGTAAGTCGTTGGAAGGGCTTGTGCTTACCTCCAAAATAACACAGAGTTGTGCGTTCAACAACAACGAGGTCGAAATCTTCAACAGGCAGATACCGTCGGAGGACTATCTGAACGACAATTTGGAGATATTCAAACAGCAGTTCTTTTTCGATAATGTGTTTGAATTGTTTGATTTCTCGACATTGTTTGTAGCCGCCAACCAGCTTAAAGATTTGTTCGTGTCTAAACTATCCAAGATATACAACTCTGAAACCGAGATAATAAAAAACGATATAACCAACGAATTACACTCTGCTGTGGTTGCCGTGAGCGAAAAGTTTCGACATCAGATATATAAGATACGTTTGGAAACGAATGGCGATACTTCGAGCGCATATTTGCTGGAAAGAATAGAGAAAGGTTGCAACTACTTTTTTGCTTCTATAAAAAATATAGAAAACAAACTATATCCGCTGCTGAATTTGGAGATAGACAACAATGAGAATGCTCAAGCATACAAAAAGATAGTGGATAGAATAGTGGAAGAACTGAGGGTGAAAAAGGAGACATTATCGGTATGTGAGAAAGAGTTCAGTGTGCAACATTATGTGAAAGCTAAAAATAAAGCACTGCTTAACACTGAAACATCTGTTCCGAAACCGGTGGTAAAAGAAAAGATTGTAATATCCGAATCTGATGAAAAAGCCAAAGAGTTGGTGAAAATTTTGACAGATTGGCGTAGCGAAAAGAGCTACGAAATAGACAAACCGGCATTTTTTGTTTTGCACCAACAGACACTATTCGCCATTGCCAAATATATGCCTAGAACTAAATCCGAGTTGATGGAAATAGATGGATTTGGCAAGAAGAAGTATGAAGATTTTGGTGAAGAGATCATACAACTAATCACAGATTATTGCGAGGCAAACGATATTGAAACACCGGTAAATTTAAAAGAAGATACTCATTATATAGAAGAAACTATCCCAAATCCGAAACCTATTTCAGAAGAAAAGAAGGATACTGTGACAGTTACATTTGATATGTTTATCCAAGGAAATACTATTGCTGAAATATCGGAAAAACGAGGGTTGAAAGTAGGAACGATAGAAACGCATATAGGCAAACTGATAGAACAGGGTAAAATAGATATACACCAAATTTTGGATGATGATTATTTGGAAGTATTAGTTCCCTATTTTGAAGAACATATAAACGACACTCTGAAAGATGTGTTTGAGCATTTTGATTCTAAATACAGTTATGGAGAACTAAGAATTGTACAAAGTTATTGTAACATTAAACGGCAGGAAAGCGATTAGCTATTTAGGCTTCGCTGTCGCTTCGTAGACGGAGTAGCTGTGAGTTGTGAGCTTTGAGCAATGAGCCGGCTACCGCCTTGGGCTCAGCTATCGCTTCGCAGACTACAAGACTACAAGTGGCTGCCGCCTTGGGCTTCGCTAACGCTTCGCAGTCTACGAGACTACGAGACAACAAGTCGAAAGGGGATAGAAGGGTATAGAAAGTAAAGAGAGTATAGAAGGCTGTGAGCTGAGAGCCGGCTTCGCTATCGCTTCGCAGACGGAGTAGCTGTGAGTTGTGAGCTGAGAGCCGGCTTCGCCCTATCCGTAATTCCGTGATTCCGTAAATCCGCAGTTCCGGCTGCCGCCCCGACCGTTGTCCGTTGTCTGTTGTCCGGCGAAGCCAAAGTCTCGTTGTCTAGGCGTAGCAACGCGAAGTCTAAAACATGTCAAAGAACTCTTTCACAATCCGTAGTCTGTAGTCCGTAGTCCGAATAGCACTTTTGCGAGGTTGTAAGAGAGGTGAGGTAGAAGCAAAAGTATTTTCGTTCAACACATTAACCACAGTACACACTTTTCGTTTTGGTTTTGCAAAGATACAAACATTCGAAATATCACTTTACCGATTTGTCCCTTTTTGTCCCTTTTTGTACCCTTTTGTGTCGTTTTTGTTTGTAATTGGCTTATGCTCAGCTATCGCTTCGCAGACGGAGTAGCTGTGAGTTGTGAGCTTTGAGCCA
>JAFZDP010000001.1 GCA_017561155.1 Bacteroidales bacterium
TATTGATTGTTTGAGTGTAGGAAAGTGTAGGAAAATTTTATCGATACATCTTTGGTTTAATTCAAAAAAAAATCGTATCTTTGTAACACATTTTTACAATTACCACATAGCGTAATTGACTGGGGAACAATCAAAAACATACTTTTTAATGATAACGGCACTGCTTGTGATATTTTTAGTAATCTGTATATCAATGGTTTCGTTTGTAGATGTTGCATATAGTTCGTCGGCTATAGGTTTTGGTGTAGTAGCCGAATCGTTGTCCTCGCTATTGTCTACTGCCTATTTTGTGTTGTTGTTTACAACTATTTTCTATTCCGGATAGCGTCTGTTTTTACTCATCGCATTTAGTGTAGCTGTCCACTTTTAAACAGCATAGTTCTTTGACATATCAGAATCCAAGGTTTTTTATAGGACAACTAGTGGGGCGGCAGCCGGTTGTGGCTTCGCGGTGCTGCGCCGGACTAAAGACAAATGTCGTAAGACAAAAGGAGGGCAGCAGCCGGAATAATGGAATTACGGAATTGCGGAATTGCGGACAGGGCGAAGCCGGCTCAAGGCTCATAGCTACTTCGTCTGCGAAGCGATAGCGAAGCACAACCAACTTTTGTCCTTTGTCTTTTGTCTTTCGACAAAAATATTATTACATTACTACATTACATTACAAAAGGAGCGAGGGTGTCGGATAGGCTTCGTGTTGCTACGCCAGACAACAAGACAACTAGTCAACGAGACAACGAGTGGGGCGGTAGCCGGCTTGTAGTCTCGTAGTCTTGTGGACTCGTAGTCTGCGAAGCGACAGCGAAGCCCAAAATATTACAACATTACAACAACATTACATTTTTAGGACTACAGACAATGGTCGTGGCAGTAGCCTCCAATAGCTAATAGCCGACGGCTAACAGCCGGTTAATATAATGCGGTAGCCACTTGTTGTCTTGTGGACTTGTAGACTGGTTGTCTGCTGAGCGTGAGCGAAGCCCTTTCCGAATTATAGCCACAAAAACTATGCTTAGATTTAGCAAAAAACTTCTACATATGGCACCTTAGGCAGTAGTAGAAGTTTCGCATTATTTATTTTCGTAATAAGAAAATTGTTCCTTGTTTTTGTTTTCTCGAGTTGTTTTTGTCGATATATATTATGTAGTATACATACGTTCCCGTTGCTAAATTTTCGCCATTATGTGTGCCGTCCCACGCTTCGTTTATGTCTTTGGATTTGTATACCAATTGTCGGTGTTTGTCGTATATATTTATTTCGTATGTTTTTATGTCTTTGCCTATCACATAAAAACGGTTGTTTGTTACATCGTTTGGTGTAAAGGCTTTTGGGATATATAGGTCTTCCTCTTCTTCGCCTTTTGAAGTGTTTGTGTTTTGTGTATCAGTCGGTCTACTTTCAGTTTTTTGGCTGTCGTTTACATACGTCGATTCGGTGTTGTTTGTCGGTTCGGCAGTTTTTTCTGCATAGTGGTTGTTGTCGTTTTCTACAGGGTTGTTGTTGTTTGTGATACTAGTATTAGTTGTTTCTTGTACAATAGGGGTGATGTTTTCTAGTGTAGTTGTTTCTGCCGTATATGTTTCATCAGTCGGTAGTATATTGCTTTTGGCTTCGCTGTTTGTAGTAGCAATAGTGGCATTTTCTTTTTGTGCCGGAACTATGCTGTTTGTAGTTATAGTGTTGCTATTGTTGTAGGCTGATCCGCTATTTTGGGTAGAGGTAGTGGCATTGTTTTGTATTGCTGCATCGTGGTTGTTATGTGCAGTGTTTTCTTTATCGGAGTTCGATGTGGCAGGACGTTCTGCAGCTATTGGTTCGGCTATAGCCACAGTGTTGTCGGCCGGCGATGTGGTAAGCACTATTGCCACAATGGCGGCAACAGCTGCTGCACCTATGGCTGCCATTGTGCCTGCTTTAGTTATCCGCATTTTGCGAATATCTTTTTCGATGTTTTCCCATACTTGTGGGGTAGGGGTATCTTCGAAATTGTTTAGTTCGTCGATTATGCTTTTGTATGTTTTGTTATCTTTCATCGTTGATTTTTTATAGGTTTTTCTAAATATGTTCTCAGTATTGTTTTTGCTTTGCTCAAAGAGCCTCTTATTGTGTGTTCCGAAAGGTTCAGCTTTTCGGCAATCTCTTTGGTCGAAAAGCCTTCTATTTCTGCCATATTGAATATCATTCGGTGCATGTTTGACAGTCGTTGTATTGCATTTAGCATCTCTTGCATTGAGTATCTGTATTCGATATTTTCTATGCTGTTGCTGTCGTCGATATGGTCGTTGGCTATTGTTTCGTCGGAGTCTAGTAGTGTAATTTCGTTGCGTGCATTCTCTTTAAGTTTGTTTATGGCAACGTTTACTACTATTCTTCTCAGCCACCCTTCGAACGATCCTTCCGAACGATATTTTTTTATGTTGAGGTATACTTTGATAAAGCTGTCTTGAAGAACATCTTCAGCTTCGGCTCTGTTTTGCATATACCGAAGGCTTACACCCATCATTTTTGGGGCATAAGTATCGTATATCTTACGAAATGCATCAGCATCGTTCCTTTTGCAAGCCTCTATGAGTTCGTTCATGTTCTTCTATCTCTATTTGCTACTAAGACAATAAAAAATGCTTTTTGATTCATAAAAAAACAAAAAAAGCCATTCGACGATGGCTTTTTTGTAATGTTTGTTTTATTCTGCGATAATTAGTTTTTCTGTTTTCTCGAACTCGGAGTTTAAAAATCTAATCAGATAAATACCTTTTCTAAGGTTTGTTGTACAAACGTTTGTTTGAGTGTATGGCAATATCGAGCCTGTTGTGATGGCTTTTCCACTTATGTCGTATATAGTGAAATAGGTAATGCCACTATGATTGTTTGTTAGCACAACATTGTCGCGAGTAGGATTCGGATAAATGCTTATTTTGCTATCGGCATATTCCGGTTGTTCTATGCCTATTTTAGGAACAAATGTAGCATATATGGTATGGTTTGCCGAAATGTTTGAAATCTTGAATGTGTTGCCGTCAATTGCTACGTTTTTTCCGTTTACATATACGGTGTCTACAACGTAGTTTAGTCGTGGAGTGATAGTAAACACAGCCGAATCGCCGGCATTGAAATGGCTTATACCATCGGGCGATATAGAGCCAAAACCATTGGTAGATGCTGCTACTATGAATCCGCTATCGGCAAAGGTTTCGATGTTTATGTAGTCTACTTTTATTCCGCTGCCACTGTCTGTTTCTGCCACAAGGGATATAAGATAGAAATTCGACAACTCTTGTAGCCCGATTATAAGTTCGGCATTAGTGGTGGTGTTGAAGTGTTGTAGTCGTTTCCAGTTGGCGGTGCTTTTGGCTTTGTACCATACAGACATTGCATCGGGTCCGGTGGTATTGAAAGCCATATTGTTCATTTTTATTTTCATTACAGCACTGCTGCAACTGTCAAAGTTGAAAGGAGGCAAAACAACACGAGTTATGTTTTTTTCGCCATTGCTTTTGCAAATCAGATAAGAGTTTTCTGTCTGCCATAGAGATGTGTTTTCTATGTTTTCTTGCGACCAACATTCTGACAACTCACTGTCGAAAGTTTCATTGTAAGGGAATGCGTCTATGGCGCTGCAATAGGTGTTGGCATAGGTTTCTATACCATTGCTGTATGTGGTGTTGTTGATTTTGGTATATATTTTGTAGAAGTAAGTAGTGTTGAAGTCGAGGTTTTTGTGGGTGAACGACGATGCCGAACCTACATAAATAACGCTGTCGTTAAGATCCAAAACATCGCCAACTTTGTAGTTTGAATCGGCTGGTGTACTGAAAGAGTTGTTTTTTGAGCAAACAATCATAACGTTGTAGCTGCTGTATTTTTGCCAATTCAAAGCTATGCTGTTGTCCGAAGCACCACTTGCTGTTATAGAAAGAGGTTCGGGCATTGCATTGTTTAGTTTGAAATATATTTGTTCTCCATTAGCCCATATATGGTTCAAGGCTATATTTGTCAAGTTGGTGTCCCAATCTCTTATCCAAGGGGTAGAGTAGTCGGATAGGGTGGTTCTGTTGTATGCGCCCGGAAATGGACATTCGCTTCCGTTTACGTTGCCATACGACGACGGAGTGCTATTGGGCTGTTGATAAGCGGCACCGGCACAAACAGGGTATAGTCGTTGTGGGTGTTTGGTGTTGATGTTCCAATAGCTAAGGTTGGCATGTGCATGATATACCATCATACCACTACCCGGCAAGTTGCGGTCGAATTTTTTTCTTTGACGATTTTCGATAAGATAGTATTCGTTTGCAGTTGCTGTGTTTATTCTATAGAAAGAGTTAGAGTCGTCGGAAGCCGGATTAAGAATAACTGTAGACTGAGTGTCTAATACAGTTGGTGTAGCCCAACGATAAATGTATATTTTTGTGTAAGGGTTGTGGTGAGCCGGGCATGCACCATTTCCATTCCACGAACCACTGGCCATTAGGTCCCATTTTCCCATGCCCGAAAAGTCGCCACCCGAACCTTCGTAGTCGGTGTCGTAGTAGTCCGGCGAACCGAAAACGTGTCCCAATTCGTGGCATATAACACCAATGTTTGTCAGTTTTCCTTCTTCGTTACCTTGAAATTCAGGCGAGCAAGAATAAGTAGAAATAGTGGTGTTGTTGTAGTTCAATGCTTCGCTTAGTTGCCATTTGTGCGACCAAATGCAGTCGGCACCGCCACCTGCTTCTTCGCCAAAGCCGGCAAACAAAATGTGGGCACCATCCATAATGCCGTCACCATCATTGTCGTAGATCGAGTAATCGACACTTGCCGAAGCAGCTATAAAGGCTTCGCGTGCAAGGTCGCGTCCGTCGCCATCGATGTTGTTGCCGTAGAAGGCTATGTTGCTATCGGCGGTATATGGTCCTACAACGTCGGCTTCCAAGATAAATTTGCCATAAGAGTTTTCGTAGTAAAAGTCGCGGACACTGCCTTTGGCATAGTTCATATTGTAGTTTATTTGGTTGAACATATTGCGTACTACAAATGGTGCTATGCTAAATGCTTTATCTTTGAAACTCATCAAGATGATAAGTATTTTCTTTGTGCCTACTACATCTCCGCCATATTTTAGGGCTTCTTGTTCCTTGGTCAGTTTCCACAACGATAACATTGTTTCTACTTGCATATAACTAAAACGTAACTTTTTAGGTGTGCGTTCTAGAAACTTTATCACCTCGTTTGGTCTGTCTTCTATATTGGTGGCTATGTATTGGCTGGCTACCATATTCTCGTCGGAGTCTAAAGTGGCGTAAACAAAGTAGCCATCATCGTTGGTTACTAAAGAATATCCATCGACGGTTTCGGCCCAATGTACTTTTTCGTCACCTTTCATATAGATAGATACGAATGTTTTTTTGTCGGGCTGACGAAAATTTATCAACTCGGGATAGGCATTAATAGCCACAAGTTTAGAAAGAAATAATGATATAAATAAGCTTAAAGCAATTACTTTTCTCATCTTGATAAGTGTTTTATTTTATTATTAGTATTTCACTGCTTTCGAATATGTCTGATGTAAACTTAACCACATACGAACCTGTTTTCAGATGGCGTACGTCTATTTTGCCATCGGCATTTAGGAGCGTTTTTGGCGATACTGCTTGTCCTACTACATTGTATATAGTGTAGTAGGTAGTGTTGTTTGCATCGGCAGGTATTGTTACAAATACTTCGTCTTTTGCAGGGTTTGGATGCAATACAATGTTTGTGGCATTGTTTGTTACGGTGTTTATTCCTATGTTATCCAATCTGTCCGAAACAATGACATTGTCTATAGCCACACCATTTCCGTAGTTTAGTGTTGCTTGGAATGCCAATTGGTAGCTCGAAGATACGTTTGGTAATTGTATGGTATCTTTTGTCCAAGAACCATCGTTTGGAGAGTAGGTTTTCAGAACACTCCATTCGTTTTCCAAAGAGCTGCGATACAATACTGCCAACGAGTCTTGGTAAGATGCTCTTTTGCGAAGCATATAGTTGAAAACTAAATATCCTTGACTTTGTTGGCCAAAATCGAACAACGATGTTGTTACTCTTGCTGTTTCTCCAATGGTTTCGTAGTTCGAAAGTTTTACAAATAAGCATTGTTCACCTTGGCTTGGCGATATGTAATCGCGATTTTTTACTACCCAGGCAATATTTTCGTTGCTAGTTACCATACTCCAGCAGTTTGGTATAATGGTGTCGTTTTCGAATCCTTCGCGGTAAGGGAAGGTAGTTGTTTCGGAGCACGGAGTAGTAAATGTTCCTGCTATTCCTTCCGACCAAGTAGGGGTATTGTTTATCTTAGTGTATAATTTGTAGTAGTATGTTTGTTCTGGATTTAAGTTTTGGTGTATGTAAGAGGTGCTGCTACCTACATATAGTACAGTGCCGCCGCCTTCGATAGTGCTGCCTGCGCTATATTCGCTGTTGTTTGGTGTGCCAAATGTAGAGTCGGCAGAGTAAACCAACATTACAGGTAGGCTACCGTAGTTAAGCCACGACAACTTCATAGATGTAGAAGAGTTTGCCACGCCTTTGAAACTTCCGGCTTCTTTAACACCACCATTGAATACAAAGCTGATAGTTTTTAAAGTATTGTTGCTTACAATATCTGTGATCGGTTTTTCGGTGTTTTCTCCGTTCCACGAAATAGCAGCCGGGGTAGTGTTGTCGGTAAACGATGTTTTGTTTCTGCTACCTGGAAATGTGCACGATCCCGAACTTACAGTACCATACGATGATGTATTAGAAGTAGGTTGTCGGTACGAGCTACCTGCGTTTACAGGAAACATTCTTTGAGGGTGTGTAGTGTTTACATTGCTGGCTTCGGGAGTCATAGATGGGTGTACATGATATATAAGCATTCCACGTCCGGGAAGTGCTGCATCGAAATTTGATGGTTGTCTGTTTTCTAATAAGAAATATTCGTTTTGAGTCTTTGTATAGTAACGATAGAACGAGTTTGGCGAATCGGACGACGACTCCATAACAACAGAACAAGCCGAATCTAGGTCTATAGCATTGGCCCATTTATATATGAATATCTTTGTGTAAGGGTTGTGGTGTGCCGGCGACAATCCATTTTCGTTCCAGTTTCCGCTGCCCATCAAGTCCCATTCTCCTGTGCCCGGATATTCTCCACCTGAACTTTCGTAGTCGGTGTCGTAAAAGTCGGGAGCACCAAAAACGTGTCCTAATTCGTGGCATATTACACCTATAAATGTAAGACGTCCTCCCGAAGAACCGCGTAGTTCGGGCGAACAAGAATATACGGAGATGTTTGTTCCGTCGTGACGTATGGTTGGGCTGATAATACTTTTGTGTGACCAAATAAGGTTGGCGTTGCCTGTTGCTTCTTCGCCATAACCTGCATATAGTATGTGTAAACCATCTACTTCGCCATCGTTATTGTTGTCGTAGTTAGAGTAGTCTACGTCGGCAGCGGCAGCATTAACGGCTTCGCGTGCAAACGCTTGGTAGCCCGACGAGCCTCTGTTGCCGTAGTAAGCAGTATTGTTTTGGGTAGTGTATGGACCGGCTATATCAAACTCCAACGATAGTTGACCGTAAGAGTTGGCATAGTAATAGTCGTGTACACTGCCTTTGTAACCATTGGATGTATAGTTTACTTGATTGAAAAGAGCTTCAACTTCGGCTTTCGAACGTGTGAACGATTTATCTTTAAACTGCATCAAGATTAATAGTAGTTTTACTTTGCCTTTGGTAACGGCGGTGTTTTTTTGCGATTTTTGTTCTTCTACGATATTCCACAAATATACCATTTCGTTTTGTTGTGCCTGAGTGTAGCGTAGGTATTTTGGGGTAGAATTTAAAAACTTTACTACTTCTTTCGAGCGAGAAGCCTTGTTGGTAGCAATTATATCAGATGGTACCATGTCGCCTTTTTCGTTTTGCATAGCATAAACAAGGTATCCTTCTTTGTTATATAATAACGAATATCCGTCTTCGCTTTCCATCCAATTCACTTTTTCGTCGCCTTTTATGTATATGGAAATAGTGCTATTGTCGGGTTGCGTAAATGTTACAAGATGAGGGTATGCTTTAACCGCAAAAACCTCTACAGCAGTCAATAATATTGCTGCTGCAAGTATTAAGATTTTCTTCATTTTATGTTGTTTTATTATTAAATTACTATTTTCAAAACCATCTGCAAAGATACGTTTTTATTTTGAATTACGCAAATATCACATTTATGAGGTTTCTCGAAGATATGTTATTGGTTGTCTTCTTGAACGGTCATCTGTATATATGTGTCTTCGTCTATTATAGGTATATTCAATTTTTCGGCTTTCTTCAGCTTTTCCGGTCCCATCTTTTCTCCGGCCACTACATACGATGTTTTGCTCGATATAGAGCTTACCACTTTTCCTCCGTGTCGTTCGATGTGTTCTTTAATCTGGTCTCTTGAAAATTTGCTGAATACCCCGCTTACCACAAACGACAACCCTTCCAAAACATTAGAAACGGTCGATTCTTTTACTTCTAGTTGAACTCCGGCGTCTTTTAGTCGTATTATCTGTTCCAGATGTTTTGCATTGTTGAAGAATTCGAATATAGATATGGCTGTTTTTTCGCCTATGTCTTCGACCATGGCCAGCTCCATTATATTAGATTGTGCCAAGCTGTCTATGTTTTTGAAGTATCGGGCTAGTTTTTTTGCTCCCACTTCGCCGACATATCTGATGCCAAGAGCATATAATACCCTTTCGAATGGAACTTGTTTGGATTGTTCTATTGCCGAGATTATGTTGTCGGCACTCTTTTCTTGTATCGATGTTTTTTTCTTATTCTCTCCGGCCCATTCCAATCCTATTAGTTGCTCTTTCTTTATGCTGTATAGGTCGGCGATGGTCGATACTATTCCTTTCTCAAACATCATGGCAAGGCGTTCGCTGCCTATGGTGTCGATATTCATTGCTTTTCGGCTGACGAAATGTTCCAACTTTCCTATCTGTTGAGGTGTACATCCGTCTTCGTTAGGGCAGTAGAAGCCTGCTTCACCGTCGTTGCGTACAAGTTTTGTGCCACAAACGGGGCAGTGTGTTATGTAGGAAAAGCGTTCGGCATCTGCAGGACGTTGTGCGAGGTCTACTCCAACTATCTTGGGGATAATCTCGCCGCCCTTTTCCACAAATACCCAATCGCCTATGCGTATGTCCATTTTTTCTATGAAGTCGGCATTGTTTAGAGTGGCACGTTTCACGGTAGTGCCTCCAAGCCATACGGGAGAGAGGTTGGCAACGGGGGTTATAATACCCGTTCGTCCTACTTGGAAATCGATGCCTACCACCGGGGTCGATACTTGTTCGGCTTTAAATTTGTATGCTATAGCCCATCGTGGCGACTTTGCAGTCATTCCCAATTCGTCCCATAGTGCCATTTCGTTCACTTTTATCACTATGCCATCGGTGGCGTAGGGCAGTTCTGTGCGGTGTGTGTCCCAGTAGTTTATAAATTCTTGTATCTCGGCTATATTGTGGCATTCCTTTATTATGTTTGGAGTTTTGAAGCCCCATTTGTTTACCATTTGCAAGCGGTTGTAGTGTGTGTCGCCGGGCAGATTTTCGCCCATCATAAAGTACATGCAAAACTCTAATTTTCGTTTTGCTGTTTCTTTCGAATCTTGTAGTTTTAGGCTTCCCGATGCTGCATTGCGTGGGTTGGCAAAGGCTTCTTCGCCGTTGGCTACGCGTTGTGTATTAAACTCGTCGAAGGCAGCCCACGGAAACACTATCTCGCCGCGTACTTCAAAGTCGTCGGGATAGTCGCCACGTAGTTTTAATGGCACGGTGCGTATTGTTTTTACATTGTCGGTAATGTCGTCACCTTCTATACCATTGCCACGTGTCACAGCCTCTACCATAATGCCGTTGCGATAGGTTATGCCTATGGCAACGCCGTCGTATTTGAGTTCGCAAGTGTAGCTGAAGGGGCGGTCGCCAAGCAGTTTGCGTACTCTGGTGTCAAATTCGGCAACTTCGTCTATCGAGTAGGTGTTGCTCAACGACAGCATAGGGTAGCGGTGTTTTACTTGTCGGAAGTTTTTGTTCACTTCGCCGCCTACACGTTTGGTGGGCGAAGTGGGGAGGGCAAATTCGGGGTAGCGTTTTTCCAAATCTATAAGTTCGGACAGTAGTTGGTCGAACTCGTAGTCCGACACTAGCGAGGTGTCGTTCATATAGTATTCGTAATTATAGTTGTCTATAAGCTCTGTAAGTTCGGCTATCCTTTGTTTTGCGGCTCCTTTTTCCATTGTAGATTTTATTTTGTTGCTATTATTATAATGATTGAAAATAACGCTGCTTGGCTGTATTTATTGTTTTTTATGTATGGTGGGTATGGGAAAAACGTGTATCTTTGCAACTTTAAATTGTATTTTGGTATTATGTGTAAAAATAATAGAATTAGTACTTTGTACGGAATATTACTTATAGTAGTGTTTGCTATTGTGGCGTTTCTTGTTGCCGAATTGTCCTTTGTAAAGGCTCTTTCGTTCAGTCCTCTTATTGTCGGATTGTTGTTGGGTATGGTATATGCCAACACTTTTCGCAGTCGCTTGCCCGAATCGTGGGTGCCGGGTCTTAAATTCTGTTCCAAACAGGTGTTGCGTTTTGGTATTATCCTATATGGTTTCCGTCTTACTTTTCAGCAGGTTGTTCTTATAGGTCTGCCTGCTATTGTGGTAGACTGTATAGTGGTTTGTGGTACTTTGGTTATAGGTATATTGGTAGGAAAATTGTTGAAGATGGATAGCGAAACCACACTTCTTACATCGACTGGTAGTGCTATATGTGGTGCTGCTGCGGTGTTGGGTGCCGAACCTATAGTGAAAGGCGAGCCTCATAAAACTACGGTGGCAGTGACTACGGTGGTTATTTTTGGTACTTTGTCGATGTTTTTGTATCCTCTGTTATACAGAACGGGCGTTTTTGATTTGGGCGCAAAAGAAATGGCTTTGTATACAGGCAGTACACTGCACGAGGTGGCTCATGTGGTAGGTGCCGGCAATGCCATGGATGCTGATGGCTCTATGGGTATAGCCGATACTGCTACTATAACAAAGATGATAAGGGTTATACTTTTGGCTCCGGTATTGCTTGTGATGAGTTTTGTATTGGCTGGAAAAAGAAAAACTACCGACAGTGCTAAAACAAAAATAACTATTCCATGGTTTGCCATCTTGTTTTTGGTGGCTATAGGAATCAACTCTTTGTTGCAGGTGTATGTGCCAAAAGATATTGTGTCGGTTGTCGGTTCGGGGATAAATACTTTCGACACTTTTCTGCTTACTATGGCTATGACGGCTTTGGGTGCCGACACAAGTTTCGATAAGTTCAAGAAAGCAGGTGCAAAACCATTCTATTTGGCAGCTATTATATATGTATGGCTTGTAGGTGGCGGCTACTTGCTGGCAAAATATCTTGTGCCTATATTGATGTAGGTGTATATAGGCAACTTCTAAAAATTCCACGTTTCGGATAAACAAAAGAGTGTTCTTTGAAACTTTTGCGTGCTTTGTGTTTTTACCGAAATCTTTCTATTTCTTTTTCAATCGCATAGCCCGCTATGCTCAATCAAAAGAAAGTAGAAATCTTTCTAGCAAAATTCCACAAATCACCGGCAAAGCAATTTTTAGAAATAGCCTATAATTATTACATGTAGTAATGTAATAATGTAAAAAAAAGCCTTCTCCGAAAAGAGAAGGCTTTTTTGTTTATCATCGTACAATGCTTATAGTAGCATATTTTGTACCGTAGTCTAAATGTTGTTGTAGGAAGTCTGATGGATATTCTATCTTATAGTCCACAGTGTTTCCGTTTTCTACTACAGGTACTATTTCTGGGTTGATAAAACCACCGTAAGGTTTAATTCCAAGAGCGTTGTAGCGTTCTTTCACTTCTTTGTGAAGTTCAGGGTCTACTTGAACGGCATATTTTTCTACCATTTCTTTACCTGCAGCATAGTCGCCTTCCGATTTTATGCGTTGTATTTCGGCAAGCAATTGTCCGAACAAGTCGCGTAGTTTTTCAAAATCGTTGATAACGAAATATGTTTTGCCATCTTTGGTTATTTTTTCTATTACGTTTTCGGCTTTGCCTTGTTCGTAGCACCATTCCGAAATAAGTTTGCGGTCTTGCATGTGCGATTCGGTTATTGTTTTGCCAAGTTCTACACGTGCCAATTGTCCCATCAAACCGTTGCGGATAAACGATATATATTCAGCTTTGTAAGCTTCTGCGTCGGGCATAATTCCAAGTTCTACCATTTTAGGATCGGCACAATAATACAAACCAAATAGGTCGGCGCGTGCTTCTTCAAGAGCCGAGCTGTATTCCTTCAAAGCTCCCGGTTGTGTACCTGGCAATAGTTGTCCCGAACCGTGTCCCAAACATTCGTGCAAGTCGGTGTGTACTACGCTGGTATACGAGCCGTATTTTTTGCACAAATCTATTTCTTCTTGGCTGTATGCAAATTCGCTAAGTACGCTTTTTGGCGATTCTTCGGCAGCTTTGTCGTAGGCTTCCATCAGGTTGGTGATAGTAACCGATTTAGAACCATGGTTTTTGCGTATCCAGTCGGCATTTGGAAGGTTTATTCCGATAGGAGGAGCAGGGAAACAGTCGCCTGCCAATGTAGTGGCTATGATACCTTTTGCCGATACACCTTTTACTTCTTTTTTCTTGAAGCGGTCGTCGACCGGCGAGTTGTCTTCAAACCATTGTGCGTTGTCGCTGATGGTTTGTGAGCGTTTGCTGGCTTCAAAGTCTTTAAAGTTTACAACGGCTTCCCATGTAGCTTTGCGGCCTAGTGGGTCGCTGTAGTCTTCTATAAATCCGTTTACAAAGTCTACTGTCGATTCAACGTCTTGAACCCATGCCACGTTGTAAGCGTCCCATGTTTTCAAATCGCCGGTTTTGTAGTACTCTATCAGTAAGTTGGTATAGTTGCGTTGAGCATCGTTTTCGGCAACGGCGTTGGCTTTTTCCAACCAATAGATTATTTTGTTGATGGCTTCGGCGTAAAGTCCGTTGGCACTGTAAACTTCTTCGTATACTTTGCCGTCTTTTTTCACCAACTTAGAGTTCAAACCGTAAGATATAGGTGTGGGGTCGTTGGGGTCTTGCATTTTGGCATAGAAGTCTTCGGCTTCTTTTTGCGACACACCATCGTAGAAGTTTACTGCCGATGTAGCCACGATGTCTATTCCTTGTCCGCTGTTGCGACGTGTTTTGTACAATTCTGCGTCGAACATGATAGGAGTGATGAATTTTACAAAGTCGTCAACGCTTTCGCCTTCGGCAAGAGGAAGTTTAGAAGCATCGCTGTTTTGTACCAACTGTGCAAAATATTCTTCCGATATTTCCGGCACAAATTTATCTTCGGCATAGTGGTGGTGAATACCGTTGCTAAAGAAAGCACGTTTTGCGTATACTTCAAAGTTGGCATATTCGGCAGCTGTTTTGTCGCCGCTATATGTTGTAAGTATAGCTTCTAATGTTTTGCGTATGGTAAGATTGTGTTTGAAATGTTGGTCCCAAAGAATGTCGCGACCATATTTTGCTGCTTCGCCAAGGCAGTAAAGATATTCTTTTTGTTGAAGGTTTAGCGAGTCCCATACAGGTATTTGGTATCGCATCACTTTCAAGTCGGCAAACTCATCGACAAGATATTTGAAATCTTGCTCGCTTTTTTCGTTTTTGGGGCTGCAGGCAAATAGCAGTCCTGCTGTTCCGATGTACATAAAGATTTTTTTCATTGTATAATTATTTGTTGATTTTGTTATCGTTGTGTGCTCGTTTTGCCTTTGTGGGCAAATATATTTTCCAATGCAAAAATACAGTTTTTTTTCGTATTCGAAAGGCTTTTTTGTAAAAATAAATCCGCCGGTGTGTCAACCTTTTTGTAGCGAGGTTGTTTTCTTGTAGTCGGTGCTATGCACTTGATATAAATTTTTGTAGCATTGTTTTGGCTATAAAGGCCGTAAGGCAAAAAAGATATTAATGTATAACAATCAAAATAAATCAAACTATGGAAAATCAGATGTTTTGCTATCAGTGTCAGGAAACCTACAAAGGCGAGGGGTGTACCAAAGCCGGCGTTTGCGGAAAAAACAGCAATGTGGCATCGCTCATGGATCTTTTGCTCTATGTTACCAAAGGTATATGTGTTGTAAAAGAATCGTTTCCGCAGACCGATATGCCCGAATGGAACAACGATTTTGTATATGCTTCGCTTTTCAAAACCATAACCAATACCAATTTTAGTGCCGACGACATAAGGCACCAAATAGCCGTGGCTGTAGAAATGAAAGAGGCGTTGAAAGCCCAAGCCAAAGAAAGGCATGTGGCTGTGCCTAATGTAGATGCGGTGAACTGGAAAGGCAATGTGGCAGAATATGGCAAAAAGGCAAAAGCTGTTGGAATATTGGCCGACAAAGGCACAGAGCAAGGCAATGCCATGCAGCTTATAATATATGGTATAAAAGGCATTGCTGCCTATATGCACCATGCCCGGGAACTGGGATATAGAAACGTGGCTGTCGACCACTTTGTAAATCGTGTGTTGGCGGCTTCGGTGACATCGAAATTGCAAATGGACGAACTTACCGACCTTATATTGGAAACAGGACATGTGGGATTGGAGGCTATGAAGTTGCTGGACAAAGCCAACACCAATACCTATGGAAATCAGGAAATGACAAGGGTGAACATTGGCACAAGGGGAAATCCTGCAATACTGGTAAGTGGGCACGACCTGAAGGATTTGGAAGAGCTGCTGGAGCAAACCATAGATAGCGGAGTAGACGTGTATACGCACGGCGAATTGCTGCCAGCCAACGCTTACCCCTTCTTTAAACGCTACAAACATTTTGTAGGAAACTATGGCAATGCGTGGTGGAAACAAAGAGAAGAACTATCGGCTTTCAAAGGGCCTATACTTTTTACCACAAACTGCATAGTGCCTCCGTTGGAAAATGCCACCTATATAAATAGGATATATACCACCGGACCTGTGGCTCTGAAAAACAGCCACCATATTGCCGACCGCAAAGATGGCAAGCCTAAGGACTTTGGCAAGATGATAGAACATGCCAAACACTGTGCCCCACCAAGGGAGATAGAGTATGGCAATGTTATAGTTGGGTTCGGACACAGACAGTTGTCGGCCTTTCTGGAAAAGATAGCCGATGCCATAGAGAACGGAAATATTAGCCACATAGTAGTGATGGCAGGTTGCGACGGAAGGGCCAAAAGCCGAGAGTACTATTCCGATTTTGCCCAACTGCTGCCCCACGACATGCTTATTCTTACTGCAGGCTGTGCAAAATATAGGTACAACAAGCTGAACTTGCGTTCGATAGAGGGAATACCAAAGGTGATAGATGCCGGACAATGCAACGACACATATTCCATTTTCCTATTCCTACAGCGACTAAAAGAAAAACTGGGATACACCGACATCAATAGTCTGCCCGTTACCTACAACATAGCGTGGTACGAACAGAAATCTGTAACTATCTTGTTGGCTATGCTTTATATGGGAATACGAAACATAAACCTCGGACCTACTTTGCCGGCGTTTATCACTCCGAATATGGCAAACATGCTCAGAAGAATGTTTGGCTTGGGAACTATATCGACACCGAAAGAGGATATAGAAAAATGGGTGAAGGTAGAAGAAGAGGTATATGTTTGATGAATATAGCCTGAGGTATATGGTAAAAAAAACGCTGCCATCTGCCGTTTCAACGACGGTATACCATCAATCTGCCGATACCCGGGTGTCGTAGAATTGACGGTATACCGTCAATTTGTCGGTGGTAAATGGCTCTAAAAATGCCTCACGATGTAGTCCGATTTTCATCGTGATGTAATCGTCGCTGCATCGCGATGTAGCATATACCTGCATCGCGATGAAAAAAATAGGCCATCGATATTTGCTATTTATACCCTTAGCAACATAAAAGAAGACAATGATGCAAAAGTTTCAAAGGATAAACGTCTATTTATGTTAAGCGTAGGATTATAGGAAAATTACACCTTCGGAAATTGAAAGAAAAATAATAAAAAACGCATAATTTAAGACTCCGGTAAAAAAATAAAAGTCGAAGATATTAAATATTTTTTGTGTATATAAAGTGTTGATAATTATATTTGTATTGCATTTTTTTGTTGCGAATGTTGAAAAAATATCACTAAAAAAATAAAAAACATTTGCTCGAATAGAGAAATGTGAGTAAATTTGCAGTCTGAAATGTGTAGTGCTATTGCGATGGGTCGAAATAGTTTTTAGAAATATAAACAAGTGGAAAACATGTTGTTATAAAATTCTTGAAGCGAGGTTTGACTCGACAGAAAAGCGTTGCACAATTACTGTGAAATGAAATTTTTTTATTAATTAAAAGATCAATTACAATGAAAAAAACATTAATGGCTTTAGGTCTTGCATTTTGTGCTACTGTAGCATTTGCACAAATGCCGGCAAAAAAAGTAAGTCGTGCTACCTTAGGTAGTAACGCTGTTGAAAAAGTTGCTCAAGCTGATGACAGAAATGTTGAAGCTTCAACTTTTAAAGGTTCTGTTTTCTCGAAAGGCGAAGTTTTCAAATCTATCGACTTCTCGAACACTACAGATTATCGTACCGGAACAATAACTGCTGATGACGGTTATTCAGTTCCACACGCTCAAACAAAAGGTTATGCAGAATGGTTCCGCGTAGCTGATACCACAGCTCCTTCTTGTGCTGCTGCTGCTACAAACAGAGAAGCTGTAGTATTGTTTAGCCAAGACTGGTATGGAAACTTGGAAGATTTCACTTCTGCAACTCCAATGAACGGTTTGATGGCTATGTCTATGATTGACTACATCAATGGTTACTCTACAGGTGCTTTCAACTCTTACATCGAGTTCGAAACTAGTACTCTTGTTCCAGGTGACTCTGAAGCTGACAATTCTATGGACATTAAATTCTACCAATTGTACCGTAAATTTAACGCCGACAGATGCGTTATCGACTACTCTACAAACAATGGTGCTTCTTGGGATACATTAGAATTCAACGTTCGTAACGTTGAAGTTGCTACTAATGCTTATTCTTATGGTTGGAAAGCTGTTGCATTGCCAACTCACCTTTACAACGAAGCTAACGTAAAATTCAGAATTCGTTGGTTCTCTAACTCAGATGCCGGTGGTACTTATGGTTACTACTGGTTCATCGACGACGTAACTGTAGAATCTGCAGCTGCAAATCGTTTGCAAGTTAGAAAAGTTGAATATTACAATGGTGCTTACCACATGATTCCAGAAGGAATGGAATTAAACAACTTAGTATGGTATGCTAACTACTTGAACACAGGTAGAGAAGTTCAAAACAATGTTCAAGGTTATGTAAACTACACTGACGGTACTGCTCACGCTTCATCTGCAATTGAAAGCGGAATTGAACCTGACGTTATAACTAGCCATTATGCTTACATTGACCAATACAACAACGTAAACAATACAAGCTCTGATCCTTCTTGTTTAGGTTTTGGTAATGGTGGTACAGTTGCTTCTTTCCGCAACACTGTTGGAACTCATGACATTTATTCTGGTTTACGTACAGACTCTGTTAACAACGTATTCGATACAGTACGTTACACAGTTTTACCTGCTGACGCTACCGGTACTCGTGTATGGGGTCGTGATAATGGTATCTTAAGCCAATATAGCGGTTGGACTCATGGTCTTACTTCTGATGGTTTATTAACTAGCGATGCTACTTATTCTGATGCCGGTTACTCTGTAAACGTTGTTTACAACACTGGTTCTGAAATTCCTGAAGGTTGGGTAATTAGAGGGGTTGAATACGTAGGTTCTACTAACCCTAACTTAGTAAGTGCCGGTGATATCGCAGGTGGTTACATCTCTATTTCTCCAACATTGAGCTATGACTCTTTGGATGATCAATACATCTATTTCCGCGCTATCAACACAGGTGCTGGTTCTCACGTAGTAGATTCTGCTGAAATGAACTTTGACGATACTTTGACTAACTATATGATGCCTGGTACTTACAACACTATCAGAATCATGTTCCCAGAACAACCAGAATTGAAAGCTAATACTGCTTACCGTGTTGGTTACGAATTGGATGAACAAGGATATTTCTGTTTAGCTACTCAACGTAACTTCTACTACGACAGAGAATCCGGTGCTGATACAGGTGTTTACTACTACGAAGATGAAGACTTAGCTGCTTACAACACTTTGTTCCCATGCGGTTACGGTTTGAATGTTCGCGTTAACACTCCGGAAGCTGGTGAAGCTACTTGGTTAGCTACAAGTGCCGGTACTCAAATTCCTATGATTCGTTTGTTGGTTGGTCCAAAACAAGATATAGCTAAACACGCTATCACTCTTTCTTGCAACGATACTAACATGGGTTACTTGTACGACGGAGCTACTTCAACAGGTATCTACGGTGTTGACTCTGTTGCTGAAGGTTCTTCTCGTTCTTACATCGTATATCCATTCTCTGAAGAAGAAATTGGAACTTACTCTGAAGTAAAAAGCATTTTAGTTGACGGTGTTGAAGTAATTGGTAACGACGAATGTGTATACGAAGCTATGGGTGGTTACTACACCTATACTTTCAACAATGTAACAGCTGCTCACACTTTACACGCTGTATTCGGTGGTGTTGGTATCAACGCTATCAACGACAACGTAAAAGTTTCGTTACAACCAAACCCAGCTACAGCTCAATCTCAATTGGTTATCGAAGGTGTTGACGGTCAAGTTAACTTCTCTTTAATCGACATGAGCGGTCGCGTATTATCTAACGAAGTTATTAATGCTAGCGAAGTTAAAACTATCAATGTTTCTGGTTTAGCTAAAGGTACTTACTTTGTACGTTTGACTAACAACAACTTCTCAAAAGTTGAAAAATTGATCGTTCGTTAATTTCATTTGTAATTATATAATTAAAAGGCTCGGAGAAATTCGAGCCTTTTTTTATGCACAATTGTTTGATAATAAAAAAGAGAATCTTTGAGACAATGTTTTGTAATATAGTCGGTTATATTTGAGTTTTGGTTTGTTGATTTGTACTGTGCAGCCGAATGTTTTAAAGTTGTTTGCAATATAGGCTCTATATGTCAAAAAAAAAACGTAAATTTGCACATTCAAATACATTAAAAATGGAACAAGAAAAGTATAGCGAAGAGATATGTCAAGATGTAGATTTGCTGGAAGATGATGGCTGCAAATTGGTGCTTTACAACGACGACTACCACACATTCGATTATGTGATATTGGCGTTGGAAAGAGTGTGCGGACACACTGCCATGCAAGCCGAACAATGTACTCTGCTTGTACACTACAACGGAAAATGTGTGGTGAAAACAGGTGGCTACGACGATTTGCTACCTTTGCACACCGCTTTGTTGGATAGGCAACTTACATCGGAAATATTACGATAGCACACATAATAAATATATAAAACTATGACTTGGACTGCGATAATAATAATACTTCTTGTAGGTTTGTTGCTGGTAACACTTGAAATAGTGGTTTTGCCCGGAGCTATAGCAGGGATAGTAGGCGGATTATTCTTGGCTGTAGGTGTTTGGCAGAGCTATGCCAATTACGGTGCTATGGCCGGAAATATAGTACTGGTAACTTCTATAATAGTATGCATATTGTTGTTGGTATTCTTTATGAGGTCTAAGACATGGCGTTTTTTCGGATTGAAAACAGAGATAGATAGCAAAGTAAACACCGTCGACGAAAATATACTGCCAATAGGAGCACGCGGAACAACCATCTCGCGATTGGCCCCGACAGGAAAGGCTCGCATAAACGACCAGATAGTAGAAGTGCACACGGTAAGCGAGTTTGTGAACGAAAACGAAACTGTTGAGATAGTGAAGATAGACGGCTACAAAATAACAGTGAAACGAATAATAACAATTATATATAAACCAAAACAGAAAGGGAATTAATATGGATTTATTCTTTATTTTAATAGCAGGATTATGCTTGGTGGTATTGGTGCTATTTTTGTATTTAGTACCAATCGGATTATGGTTCAAAGCATTGGTGTCGGGAGTTCATATCTCGTTGCTACAATTGGTATTTATGCGTTTGCGTAAAGTTCCACCAACAATAGTTGTAAACAATATGATATCGGCCACCAAAGCCGGACTTACATTGAACCAAAGCGAATTGGAAGCTCACTATTTGGCAGGAGGTAAGGTAACAGCCGTTGTCAACGCATTAATATCGGCCGACAAAGCAAATATGAGTTTGGATTTCAAAACAGCTACTGCTATCGATTTGGCAGGTCGCGATGTGTTTAAAGCCGTTCAGATGTCAGTAAATCCAAAAGTTATAGATACACCACCTGTAGCAGCTGTGGCTAAAGATGGTATTCAGCTTATAGCAAAAGCTCGTGTAACAGTGCGTACAAACATAAAACAATTGGTAGGTGGTGCCGGCGAAGAAACAGTGTTGGCACGTGTAGGCGAAGGTATAGTAACATCTATTGGTTCGGCCAACAGCCATAAACAAGTGTTGGAAAATCCTGATTCGATTTCTAAACTTGTATTGCAAAAAGGTTTGGATAGCGGAACAGCATTTGAAATTCTTTCTATCGATATCGCCGATATAGATATTGGAAAAAATATTGGAGCACAATTGCAAATAGACCAAGCTAACGCTGACAAAAACATAGCACAAGCCAAAGCCGAAGAACGTAGAGCTATGGCCGTGGCTTCGGAACAAGAAATGAAAGCCAAAGCACAAGAAGCACGCGCCAAGGTGATAGAAGCCGAAGCTGAAGTGCCAAAAGCTATGGCCGAAGCTTTCAGAAATGGAAACTTGGGAATAATGGATTATTATAAAATGCAAAACATACAAGCTGATACTACTATGAGAGAATCTATAGCAAAACCGGCCGGTATGGACAAAAAACAATAATACTTTAAATACTCTATTCAAGCAAGAAAAAAACAGAATGATAAGTTTTGAGAATATAAATAAATCGGATTGGCGATACAACCTAATGTTTAAATATGTGCATTTTATGCACAATCATGTGTACTATCGCCAATACAAGGTTTTGAATCAAGATAGAATACCGAAGGGTAAACCCATAGTGGCAATATGCAACCACCAAAACGGTCTAACAGATGCGTTGGGAATATTGTTCGCTTTTGCCAAAGATGGTAGACATCCTGTGTTCATAGCACGTGCCGATATATTCAAGAAAGAAATAGCAGCCAAAGGGCTACGTTTCCTAAAAATAATGCCGGCATTCAGAGCACGTGACGTGGGTAGTGCCGGAGTAGGCGAAAATGATGCTATATTCAACCAATCGGCAAAAATATTGGAAGAAAATGGAGTAGTAGCACTATTCCCTGAAGCAGGACACCAAGACCGCCACTTTTTAGGTACATTCAAAAAGGGTTTTGCAAGAATAGCTTTCAGAGCTGCCGAAGCAATGGACTTCAAAGAGCCGGTTTATATATTGCCAATGTCTAATCACTACGACAACTATTTTTCGGTGCAAGGGCGATTGGTAATGACCATAGGCGAGCCATTCGAGTTTTCGGACCTTTACGATTTGTATAAAGAGCAACCACATCGTGCCGAAAAAATATTGACAGACCGTGCAAGAGTATATGTGAAAGATTTGATGCTTGACATATCGAACCAAGAATGGTACGACGAGCAAGAATTGCTTTGTACTATGTATGGCCGTGAGATAATGAAGCAGGAAGGAAAATCGCAACGCTATTTCCCAAATCACTTAGATGCTTCAAGAAAAGTGGTGTCGATGTTGGAAAAATGCGAAAAAGAAAAACCGGAATTGTTTGGCAAATTGATGAATAAAACACGCCAATATTCTAAAGCATTGGATAAGATGCACCTTAGAGATTGGATATTTGCACAAAAACAAAGTTTAGTGGGTTCCTTTTTCCGTTTGTTGCTAAGTATAGTATTGTTGCCAATAGTGGTGGCAGGTTGGGCAATAAACATAGTGCCATTTAGCTTGAGTTCACTTGTAACTAGAAATATCAAGGACTATATGTTGCACTCGTCGTTCCATTTTGCTATAGGGGCATTGGTGTCGTATCCGTTGTGGTACATCATAACAGCATCGATATTGTGGGCAACTACCGGCTTGTGGTGGACCATATTGATATGCTTGGTGGCATTACCATTGTCGTTGGTAATTTACTTGCGCAGCAAGGTAATGCTTAAGAAAATGTACAACAGAATCCGTCGTTTCCGTTTGTGGTTTAGAGGCAACAGATACTATGCATCGGCTGTGGAAGACCGCAAGGAAATAATGAAAATGATGAAAGAAATAGAATAATAGTAAATGTATTGATATTCAATGCAAAGAAAGAACGTTTGTAGGATATTTACAATTAATGATTCTTTTTTTGTAGAAAACAGCAATAAATCCGAAAAAAAAATGTACATTTGCAAATTATTACATCAAACGAATAAAATAATAATATATTGATAATGAGACCTAATTTTTCAAACGTTGATTTTAAATCACAAGAAAAACCTCAAGTTTCCTTTGAACAATGGGAAAAAGCTGAGGGTATAGAAAAGAATTGGAAAACACCTGAACAAATAGACGTTAAACCGGCATACGGTGAAAGCGACTTGTTGGGTATGGAGCATTTGAAATATGCTGCTGGTATTGCACCATTCTTACGTGGACCTTATTCCACAATGTATGTTATGAGACCATGGACTATTCGTCAGTATGCAGGTTTCTCTACTGCCGAAGAATCTAATGCATTCTATCGTCGTAACATTGCTGCCGGACAAAAAGGTTTGTCTGTAGCTTTCGACTTGGCTACACACCGTGGATACGACTCTGACCACGAACGTGTTGTCGGCGACGTTGGTAAAGCAGGGGTTGCTGTAGATAGTATATTGGATATGAAAATTTTGTTCGACCAAATTCCTTTGGACAAAATGTCTGTATCTATGACTATGAACGGTGCCGTACTTCCTGTATTGGCATTCTACATTATAGCTGCCGAAGAACAAGGTGTAAGCCAAGAACAATTGAGTGGAACTATCCAAAACGACATATTGAAGGAATTTATGGTGCGCAACACCTATATTTATCCTCCATTACCATCAATGAAAATCATTGCTGACATATTCGAATATACTTCGAAAAATATGCCTAAATTTAATTCAATATCTATCTCCGGTTACCACATGCAAGAAGCAGGTGCTACAGCAGATATTGAATTGGCTTACACGTTGTGCGATGGTTTGGAATATTTGCGTGCCGGTGTTAATGCAGGTATGTCGGTTGACGATTTCGCACCACGTTTGTCTTTCTTCTGGGGTGTTGGTATGAACCACTTCATGGAAATAGCAAAAATGCGTGCTGCTCGTATGTTGTGGGCTAAATTGGTTAGCCAATTCAACCCAAAAAATCCAAAATCGTTGGCATTGCGTACACACAGCCAAACTTCAGGTTGGTCTTTGACAGAGCAAGATCCATTCAACAATGTAGCTCGTACTTGTGTTGAAGCTATGGGTGCTGCTTTAGGTCATACTCAATCGTTGCACACCAACGCTTTGGACGAAGCTATAGCATTGCCTACCGATTTCTCGGCTCGTATAGCTCGTAACACTCAAATTTATTTGCAAGAAGAAACTAACATTTGTCGCGTAGTTGACCCATGGGCAGGTTCGTACTATGTAGAATCGTTGACTCATGAAATAGCACACCGTGCTTGGGCTCACATCCAAGAAATCGAACAACTTGGTGGTATGGCTAAAGCTATCGAAAGTGGTATTCCAAAAATGAGAATTGAAGAAGCTGCTGCTCGCAAACAAGCTCGTATCGATTCTAACACCGACACTATCGTTGGTATCAATAAATATCGCTTAGATCACGAAGATCCAATCGAAACATTAGAAGTTGACAACACTGCAGTTCGTGAAGCACAAATCAAACGTTTGGCTAAACTAAGAGCTGAACGTAACAACGAAGAAGTAGAAGCAGCATTGGCAGCTCTTACTGAATGTGCTGAAACAGGTAAAGGAAACTTGTTAGAACTTTCTATCGACGCTGCTCGTAAACGTGCTTCGTTGGGCGAAATTTCTTACGCATTAGAAAAAGTATTCGGACGTTATAAAGCTAACATTAATTTGATTTCAGGCGTGTACAGTTCAGTTACAAAAGAAACAGAAAGCTTCAAAAAAGCTCAAGCTATGGCTGACGAGTTTGCTAAATTGGAAGGTCGTCGTCCTCGTATAATGGTTGCAAAAATGGGTCAAGACGGTCACGATCGTGGTGCTAAAGTTGTTGCAACAGGTTATGCTGACCTTGGTTTCGACGTTGATATGGGACCATTGTTCCAAACACCTGCCGAAGCTGCTAAACAAGCTGTAGAAAACGACGTTCACATCTTAGGTGTGTCTTCGTTGGCTGCCGGTCACAAAACATTAGTTCCTCAAGTTATCGAAGAACTTAAGAAACTTGGTCGCGAAGATATTATGGTTGTAGTAGGTGGTGTTATTCCTCCACAAGATTACGACTACTTGTTCCAATCGGGTGCTGCTGCAGTATTTGGACCTGGAACAGTTATCAGCGACGCTGCAATAAGAATGTTAGAATTATTGATTGCTGCAAGATAATAAAAAGATAAATTTATATTTTATCATCAATTAAGCCTTGGCGAATAGCCAAGGCTTTTTTTGTACATTTTCTTATGAGACAGTGTGCTTTGCAAGATTGCAAACATTAGGTTTCGTAGTACTTTGCATACTACGAAGTTTTAACCCAAATCAGTCATTAGAAATATATGTAAACTATAAAGATGAGATATACAGTCTATTATGTCGAATATTTTCTAATGACGGTCATTAGAAAATATTGCATATAAAATATTGATTAATACCTATATGCAGTATAGTCATAATCTTGGAAGAATCCTAACGACCGATTTAGGTTTAAACTAATATACCTCTTATATCTGCTAATCGTGATGGTTTTAACTCGTAAACAGCATGCTTTTCAAACAAAAAAAATCGTGATTTTTGTTGTGAAAAATTAGATAGTCTGAGGAAAAAAAAGGTGGTAAATTTACAAAACTTTCCATGAGGTAGAAAATGGTATTGTTGGATGATTTAGATGTTGATATCCAATATGGTAATACCCATTAGAGAAATAAGAGAGATGTTTTTGAGTTTAGCACTATGCCGATAATGTAGAGCTTTAATTTTTTTTGTAAGACTAGTGCATTATTATTTGGTATAATCGTAGAAAAGATGTATCTTTGCAAAATCAAATTTAAAAAGTGGAAATATCTTTTGGTTAGATATTTACCGTTGAATATTGGATATAAATAATAAAACACAAACATATAAAACTCATAGTTTATGGCAGGCAAAAAGACCAAGATGAAAAGCATAGAAGAGACATTGTGGGAAGCAGCAAACAAACTACGTGGCTCGGTAGAGCCTTCGGAATACAAGCATGTGGTGCTTAGTTTGATATTTCTAAAATATGCCTCCGACCGTTTCGAAGAACGTAGAAACGAGCTTATAGCTGATGGAAAAGAAGCTTTTACCGACCAAGCGGTGTTTTACAATGCCAAGAATGTGTTTTATCTTGACGAAGAAAGCCGTTGGAGTTTTATAGTAGCCAATGCAAAACAAAATGACATTGCTTTGAAGATAGACAAGGCTCTTGAAGCTGTGGAACGCAACAACCCTACTCTTAAAGGTGCATTGCCAAGCAACTACTATTCGGGTTTGGGATTGGATAAAACCAATTTGTCATCCTTGCTTGATGTTTTGAACAATATAGACACCCTTAAAGACCCCGAAAATGATCTTATGGGTCGTGTTTACGAATACTTTTTGGCAAAGTTTGCCATAGCAGAAGGCAAGGGTAAAGGCGAATACTACACACCCAAAAGCATTGTGAACCTGATAGCCGAAATGATACAACCCTACAAAGGAAAGATATATGACCCTTGCTGTGGTTCGGGCGGTATGTTTGTGCAAAGTATGAAGTTTATAGAAGCTCATAATGGCAATAAGAAAGATATTTCGATATATGGCCAAGAGAGGATAAAAACCACTTATAAGTTGGCAAAGATGAACCTTGCCATCAGAGGTATAGCCAACAACCTTGGCGAACAACCGGCAGGTACTTTTGACAATGACCAACATAAGGATTTGAAGGCCGACTTTATAATGGCCAATCCGCCTTTCAACCAAAAAGATTGGCGTGCCGACAACGAGTTGAAAGACGATTCACGCTGGTACGGATACGACATTCCTCCTACAAGCAATGCCAATTACGCATGGATACTGCATATAGTTAGCAAACTGTCGGCCAATGGAACAGCAGGATTCTTGTTGGCAAACGGAGCATTGAGCGGCGATGGAACAGAAGAAAACATTCGAAAACAATTGCTCAAAAACCATATAGTGGAAGCTATAGTGATATTGCCACGAAACATGTTCTATTCTACCGATATAAGCGTTACTTTGTGGATACTGAACAATAACAAGAAGGCTCGCACTGTAGAACAAAATGGCAGATTGGTGAAATATCGCAACCGCGAAAATGAAGTACTGTTTGTAGATCTTCGCCAATGGGGCGATCCTTTCGAGAAAAAATTTATACAGCTGTCGAAAGAGCAAATAGCCGATATAGCCGACAATTTTCATAATTGGCAATGCGAAGGACACGAACAAACGTATAAAGACGTAGCCGAATACTGCTATTCTGCCTCGCTCGACGAGATAGAGCAAAAAGGCTGGAGCCTTGTACCAAGCAAATATATCGAATTTATAGATCGTGGCGAAAATATAGATTTCGATACCAAGATGAAAGAGATACAAACCGAACTTGGCGAGCTCTTGAAACAAGAAGAAGAAAGCAAGGCCGATTTGAAAGCGTTGTTTGAAAAATTGGGCTATTCATTATAGGGGGTAATACTATGTCGATCATACAATCGGAATATAAAAATTGGGTTGGCGAATTAAAACAACGCATACGCCAAAGCCAGATAAAAGCAGCAGTAAAAGTAAATACAGAGTTGCTTAAACTATATTGGGAAATGGGAAGCGATATTGTGGAAAGACAGAAAAATGCCCAATGGGGTGATGGTTTTTTTAAACAATTGAGCCACGATTTGTCAGCAGAGTTCCCCGAAATAGCCGGATTTTCTGTTAGAAACCTGCAACAGATTTGCAAATGGTATAACTTTTACAACCAGAGGTTTATAATTGCGAAACAACTTGTTTCGCAATTGCAGGAAAATTTCTTTTCTATTCCGTGGGGGCATCATATATTGATTATGCAACGTTGCAAAGATATTGATAAAGCATTGTTTTATATTCAACAAACGGTAGAGAACAATTGGAGTAGAACTATTCTTGATTGGCAAATAGATAGCAACTTATACGACCGACAAGGTAAATCCATTAGTAATTTTTCAAAAACATTGCCTTCTCCTCAAAGCGATTTGGCTCAACAGATAACCAAAGATCCTTACATTATTGATATTATGGGGATACGCCAAGAAATGGAGGAACGAGAATTAGAAGCTCATTTGGATAACAATATTTCGCAATATTTATTGGAATTAGGCAAAGGATTTACTTATTATGGGCATCAAGTACACCTTAGAATTGGAGACGAAGATTTTTATATTGATCAGTTATTTTATCATGTTCGTTTACACTGCTATGTTGTGGTGGAACTGAAAGCAGTAAAATTTAAACCGGAACATATAGGACAATTGAATTTTTATGTTGCAGCCGTTGATAACCAGATGCGAACACAAGGAGATAATCCTACTATAGGTATATTGATATGCAAAGATAAAAATGATGTGGTGGTGGAATATACTTTGCAAAATGTAGAAAATCCTATTGGTGTTTCTTCGTTACAAATTTACGACCAACTAACAGCCGATTATAAATCTTCGTTGCCAACTATCGAAGAAATTGAGGCACAACTAAAGGATAAGGAGATATGATGAAAGACTATAAACCTTTGGGCGATTATATACGAGAAGTAAATGTTCGTAATAAAGATTTATCTGTTACAAATTTATTGGGACTTAGTATGACTAAGCAATTTAGACCATCAACATCGAATATTGTTGGCGTTGATTTGAGTAAATATAAAATAGTTGATAGAAATGTATTTGCTTTTGATCCAATGTCTGTTATTCGTGTGCATAAAGTTCCGATTGCGATGAATTGTACAAACGATCCAATTATCGTTTCTCCTGCATATTTTACGTTTGAATGTATTGATTTAAATGTGTTAGACCCTAATTATTTAATGATGTGGTTTCAGAGGACTGAATTTGATAGATATGCTGATTTCAAGTCTGATGCAGCAGTAAGAGGAGGATATAATTGGGAAGAGTTATGTGATACTATGGTCTATATTCCACCAATAGAAAAGCAACGAGAAATAGTGGCGGAATACGAAACTCTTTCCAACCGCATTAGTATAAACCAGCAAATAATACAAAACCTCGAAGCCACAGCCCAAGCCCTATACCGCAAAATGTTTGTAGATGGTATAGATAAAGAAAACCTACCCGAAGGATGGAGAATGGGAACGTTGGGAGATTTACTTGAAATTAGAAATGGCAAAGCAATTATTCCATCTGATGGCAGTATCCCTATTTACGGAGGTAATGGTATTGTTGGATATACAAGTGAGTCTAATGCAAAAGATGTTGTGATTATTGGCCGTGTAGGAATTAACTGTGGTTCTTTATTTCTTCACTATGGAGAATGTTTCGTTAATGATAATGCGATGATGACTATGTCAAAAAGTGGACATATTGGACATCTATATTTGATATTACAGCAAATAGACTTGAATGGTCAGAGTGAAGGATCTGGTCAGCCACTGCTTACACAATCTATAATAAATAATCAGCCGTGTATTATTCCGAGCTTGGATCGTATTAAAGACTTTGACTCTCAAGTACAGATAATATATAATAATAAACGACTATTAGAAAAGGAAAACTCAAAACTAACTGAATTACAGTCTTTGCTATTGGCGAAGATGGGGAGATAAATAATTAGCAATTATGATATTAGAAACAGCAGCAATAGCATCGGCAGCAAAACCTTTAGTTGAAAAGTTTGTGACGGAGTTAATTACCCCAAAAATAACTCAATTTGCGAACAAATGTAAACTTAAGTATACTGAACTACTTATTCCAAAAGGTGAACATTTTGAAGAATATCTTATTCGAACATATGATAAGTATAGTTGTATCAATGCACTTGCAATTCCTAATTCTCAGTTCCAACTCAAAGATGTTTATGTTACTCAAAATTTGGTAAAAGAGAATCGTTTTGAAAGTGAGGTCGAAGTCATAATGATTAACCAACTGCCAATAAGATTAATTAAAAACTACAAAAAGATATTAATTACAGACACAGCTGGTATGGGAAAATCAACGATCATGAAATATATGTTTGTAGATTTGATTGATAATTGCATAAAAGACGTTGGAATACCTGTTTTTATTGAACTAAACAGACTTAATAAGAATCGTACCATCCTTGTTGAAATACAAGAAGAATTGAATTCATTATCTAATGAGTTTGATAAAGAACTACTTTTAACCTTCATTCAAAAAGGAGGCTTTATTTTCTTTTTAGATGGTTATGATGAGATCTCTATTGCTGATAGAAGTGAAGTGACTAAGGATATTCAGACTTTTATTTCAAAGGCAGGTACAGAAAACTTTTATGTTCTAGCTTCTAGACCAGAAGATAGTTTGGCAAGTTTTGGTGATTTTCAGTCGTTTAAAATTCAACCTTTAACAAAAAATGAAGCATTTGAATTGCTTACGAAGTATGATTTAAGTAGCCAAAAGAAAATTTCAAAAGAATTAATTAAGGAACTTAATACTGGCAAGTATGACTCCATTGATGAGTACTTGGTAAATCCATTGCTAGTCTCACTATTATATATTGCATACCAATACAAAGCTGAGATACCACTCAAGAAACATCAATTTTATAGGCAGGTTTATGATGCATTATTTAACTCTCACAAGTTGGCTCAAGGTCAAAAACCACATGAAAAACGTTCAGGGTTGGATATTGATGATTTTAATCGAATTCTGAGGTATGTAGGATATGAATGTCTAATCAAGTTGGGAGTTCAATTTGACAAGGATACGATTCTTAGCTCTATTAAAAAAGCAAAGACTTTTAGTGGGAATTTGAATTTTGGTGAATCTGATTTTCTAGAAGATTTAATGACTTCCGTCCCTCTTTTTACAAAAGATGGAATAGAGTATAAATGGGCACACAAGTCATTAATGGAGTATTTTGCAGCTCGGTTTATTGCCGAAGATATTAAAGAAGGACAAGATAAAATATTATCAAAGATATTTACTAGTGAAGATATCGATAAATACATTAACATGCTAGATATTTATTGTGATATAGATTATAAGAGCTTCTCTAGAAATATTGTTTTACCATTTTTAGAGATGTTTGTGAAATATCATGATGAAAAATATCCTACGTCATTATGTTTAAATAAGGACATGTTAGAAGCACGGATTGCTCTCTCCTTCCCTTTTTCTCTAATTGGGATAACAAGAAATAAAAAAGAAAATTTAATTTATTCTTTTTTCTATGAAAATGTTAATAATAAAGAAATGTGGCATGGTACATCATTTGGATATTATAATGATTTCGTGATGATGGGATTTCACAACCAAGAAAACGCTAGGTATAGATTACTATTATGGCTTATCTTTGTAAAATATCCAGAATTGTTTATCCAATCTAAAACAAATCTCAAGAAGATTGATGAGAACATTTATGGAGAAGAAAAGATTTATAAAATTGATATTTTGACAGGAAGTGACGATATTAACCATTTTCAATTAATAAATACTTTGCTATCAGAAACGAACCATATAACTAATTCATACTATATGAATATCAATACTGTAAAAAATACTATTGAAAAAATAAAAAAGGAAATAGAACTTAGTAACGAACAATCATACTTATTTCCAATATAACAAATATGATAAACATTAATAAAGATATAATAAAAGTAGTTGCCTATAAAAAAACTTACAATATAAAGAATGAACAACTACTAACTACAATACAAAACGATGCAAGAGCACTATTTATTGAGTTTAATGATGATAAAAAACAGATGAGTATAGTATGAAAGGTGGTTATATAGACTTTGATGAATATATTCGACAAGGGGAACCGGATAAGAAAGAAAAGGCTTCTATCTGGCAAACTGCTATTGGACTACAAGCCGTAGATGGTCTGAAGACGTCGGACTATCTGAAAGAAACGGCTATTAAGCATATTGAGGGCGATATAGATATTGATCAGGCACGCGAACTAATCAAGACTTATTATCTGTCAAAATCAGTACGTGAACCTGACGACAACGAGAAGCAAGAGGCTGATAAGGTATCGGCCAATATCACCAAAATACTATCGTCGAGGACATTCGACTTTAGTACTAATGGGCTTGTTTCTTTGCATCGTCGAATATTCGAAGGTGTGTTTAAGCATGCAGGAAAGGTTCGTGACTATAATATCACCAAAAAGGAATGGGTTCTTGAAGGTGATACGGTGAACTATCTGAACTTTGAAGACTTGCGTCGTGCCATAGATTACGATTTGGAGCAGGAACGTCAATTCAGTTACAAAGGCATTTCGCAAGACGCGATGATAACTCATATATCTGGATTTGTTTCGGGTTTATGGCAGATACATGCATTTAGTGAGGGTAACACACGTACTACTGCTGTGTTTACGATTCTATATTTACGGCATATAGGTTTTAAGGTCAGCAATGATATGTTCGCTTTGCATTCATGGTATTTCCGCAATGCGTTGGTACGTGCTAACTATAAGAATGCTGTAAAGGGTATTGATTACTCACCTATTTACTTAGAGCGATTCTTCCGCAATTTGTTGCTTGGCGAGCAGTGGGACTTACGAAACCGTTATTTGCACATACATCCAACAGAAGAGTGGTGTGTGCAACCAAATTTAGCCACTACGAAAAGTAGCGAATCAGTCAATCAAAAGTCATTTGTTACCGCAGGGATACAAGATATACAGGATAAGCACAGGACAAGTACAGGACAAGTACAGGACAAGCTCCACACAGACAATTATAACATTATTGGACTGATAAAAGTAATAGGATCTTGCCAATTGTCCGCAAAAGAGATAATGACAGGCTTACAACTCAAGAGTCGAGACAACTTCTTGAACCTTTATCTTTTGCCTGCCATCGCAGATGATTATGTTCGTTTGCTCTATTCGGACAAACCACGTCATCCACGTCAGAAATATCTGCTAACGGCAAAAGGATTGGCACTATATAACGAATTATATCAATGCAAAAAATAAAAACCTCAATGGAAAAATTAAAAAGTCGGTTGCGGAGTGTATAAAAGACCCGGGTATATAAAGGTAAAAGACCTGGTCTTTTCACCCAAAAGACCAGGTCTTTCTAGGTGAAAAACCTAGGTGTTTTTGGGTAAATGCAACCGAGTTTTCATTTTTATCATTGATGTTATTGAAAAATATATTGGGCGAATACGATTTGTCTATTGAATGGATGAAATAACGGTTTTTCCAGTTAAACGAAAAGTATAAAACGAAAAATAGTATGTTGGAAGAGAACAAAATATTATCTTGCCCTAAGTGCAAAACTCAAAACGTAAAGAGAACACGAGGTGTTTACCTATGTGCCGATTGTGGCTGTGAATGGAGGCTCACAGACGATGAACCGCCAAAGTCGCAAACTCTGACCATTAGAAACAGCACGGCAGAGTTTCTGATCTTTCAAGCACAAAATCAGGTAAATGGTGTAGAAGTGTTCTATCATAACGAAACGCTATGGTTGACGCAAAAAGCCATGGCTACCCTATTTGATGTGGGAATACCGGCTATCAGCAAACATCTGAAGAATATCTTTGAGGATGGAGAGTTGATAGAAGATTCAGTTATTTCCAAAATGGAAACAACTGCTGCAGATGGTAAAAATTACATAACAAGACATTACAATCTTGATGCCGTTATTTCAGTGGGTTATCGAGTCAATTCCACACGAGCCACACAGTTCCGTCAATGGGCAACGGCTGTACTCCGACAGTTTGCCATTCGTGGTTATGTGCTTGATAAAAAACGTATGGAAAATGGGGCATTCCTTACTGTTGACTACTTCGAACATATTTTGGCAGAAATACGTGAAATTCGTTTGAGTGAACGTAGGATGTATCAAAAGGTGACAGATATTTATGCTACTGCCATCGACTACAATAAGGATGCTCCTACAACACGCCGTTTTTTTGCCAAAGTGCAAAACAAATTACATTACGCCATTCATGGAAATACGGCAGCAGAACTGATTATGAAACGTGCCGATGCCGAGAAGGAACACATGGGATTGACTTCGTGGGAAAACGCACCAAAGGGAAAGATTGTCAAGACCGATGTTTCTATTGCAAAAAATTATTTGAATGCTGAAGAATTAGACAGCTTAGGAAGAATAGTCAATGCATTCCTTGATTTGGCAGAAAACCGTGCAAAACGACATGTTCCAATGACAATGGAAGATTGGGCAAAGTATATTGACAAATTTCTGATGATAGATGAACTGCCACTACTGGAGAATAATGGTAGCGTTTCGGCAGAAGAAGCCAAAGAGTTTGCAGAGTCTGAATTTGAAAAATATCGCATTGTACAAGACCATTTGTTTAGGTCTGATTTTGACGATGAGATAGAAAGATTATTGTCTAACAAAAAATATTAACACCTATCTATGACACACTTCAACGAACACACCCTTGAGATGGCGATAATGGAACTGTTTGAGCAAGAGGGGTACATATATACCAACGGCGAGCAAGTGCATAAAGAATTGAACGATGTATTGCTTCGCGACGATTTGCGTATGTATCTGAGCAGCCGCTATGCCAAAGAGGGGCTTACGATGTTGGAACAAGAGAGTGCTATAGCAAAGCTAACTGCCAATGTTGGCAACTCGTTGTACGAAAACAATGTATATACATATCGGTTGATAACAGAGGGGTTTGCCATAAGGCGTGAAGATACATCGAAGACCGATTTATTTATAGAGCCGATAGATTTTGCTACCGAAAGCAATAATATTTTCCGAATAGTAAACCAGTTGGAGGTAAAGGGCTACGAAAAAAGAATACCTGATGCCATAGTTTACATCAACGGGCTGCCAATGGTGGTGTTGGAGTTTAAAAGTGCCGTAAAGGAAGAAACTACCATTATGGATGCTTTCACCCAGCTTACAGTACGCTATAGGCGAGATATTCCGGAGCTGTTTAAATACAATGCTTTTGTGGTGATAAGCGATGGTGTAAATAACAAATATGGTTCGTTGTTTACCCCTTACGAGTTTTTCTATTCGTGGCAAAAGATAGAAGCCGACGATAAACCTACAGACGGTGTCAGTTCTTTGCTTACCATGATTCATGGCTTGTTCCGCAAAGAGAGGTTGTTGAGTGTGATAAAAGATTTTGTTTTTCTGCCAGATAGTTCTGCAAAAGAGCAAAAGATAGTATGCCGCTATCCTCAGTTTTTTGCAACGCATAAGTTGTTCGACAATATATACAGGCATAGCAAACTAAATGCCGATGGCGATGGCAAAGGTGGTACATATTTTGGTGCTACTGGTTGTGGAAAAAGTTTTACTATGCTGTTTCTGACCCGTATGCTTATGCGAAGCAAAGAGTTTGCCAATCCTACCATTATACTTATTACCGATAGAGTAGACTTGGATGCACAGCTTTCGGAACAGTTTGGAAAAGCAAAAATATTTATAGGCGACGATTGTGTGGTGGCGGTAGAAAGCAGGAGTAAGCTGCGTGAACATTTGAGCAATAGGACAAGTGGCGGCGTATTCCTTACTACCATACATAAGTTTACCGAAGATACACAATTGCTATCCGAACGTGCCAACATAATATGTATATCCGACGAAGCACATCGGTCGCAAACCAATCTTTCCTTGCAAGTAAAACAAACGGACAAGGGCGTGCGACGCAGTTATGGTTTTGCAAAATATTTGCACGACTCGTTGCCCAATGCTACCTACGTAGGTTTTACAGGTACACCCATAGATTCTACAATAGATGTGTTTGGCAAAGTGGTAGATGCTTATACTATGACCGAGTCGGTAGCCGACGACATTACTCGCCGCATAGTTTACGAAGGCAGAGCTGCCAAGGTGCTGTTGGATAATGCAAAATTGCAAGATATAGAGTACTATTACAAACAATGCGAGGAAGAGGGTGCCAACGAATATCAGATAGAAGCAAGCAAAAAAGCTGTGGCACAAATGGAACGGATAATAGGCGATCCGGACAGACTGCAGGCAGTGGCCGAGGATTTTGTGGCACACTATGAATCTCGAATAAACGAAGGCAGCACAGTGGAGGGCAAAGCAATGATAGTTTGTTCCAATCGTGCTATTGCATACAATTTGTACAAAAAGATTGTTGCATTGCGACCCGAATGGGTAGGAAAATCAACAGCTGTTGATGAAAAACTGATGACGGTTGGAATGGCAGCAGAGCCTGTTTCTATGTATGGAAATACATCGCCACATACAGACCGAATTAAGTTGGTGATGACTCGCAGCAAAGATGATGAAAAGGAATTGTACGACTTGTTGGGAACAGATGATGAAAGAAGGCGGTTGGATGTTCTGTTTAAAAATCCAAAGTCCAATTTCAAAATTGCCATTGTGGTAGATATGTGGATTACGGGTTTTGATGTGCCTTGTTTGGATACGATGTATATAGACAAGCCATTGCAGCAACATACATTGGTGCAAACAATATCAAGGGTAAACAGAGTATATCCCGGAAAAGATAAAGGTTTGGTAGTGGATTACATCGGCATAAAGAACAATATGAACAAGGCTTTGAAGCGTTATGCTACAGGCGATTGTTGTACAGATTCGGTAGAAACTATCGACCAATCAATTGTTATGGTAAAAGATGAGTTGGATATACTTAGACGTATGTTTTCCAAATTCGATTATAGTGCATTTACCCATGGTACGCCTATGGAACAGTTGGAATGCTTGAACAATGGTGCAGAGTATATACAATCTACCAAAGAGAATGAAACCCTATTTATGGGGCATTCAAAGAAACTGAAATCGGCATTTAATATATGTTGTAATAGCGAAGAAATATCAAGCAAAGAGCGAGACGATATTCATTATTTTTGTGGAGTACGTTCGATAATATATAAACTGACAAAGGGCGAAACACCCGATGCCGCACAAATGAATAAACGTGTAGGCAAAATGATAGAAGAAGCAATATTGTCGGAAGGAGTAGAAGAAATAATACAAATAGGAAACAATAGCGACAACCTTGATGTGTTGAGCGAAGAATACATGGAGCGATTGGAAAAACTGAAACTCCCCAACACTAAGGTGAAACTAATGGAACGCCTGGTGAAAATGGTAATAACCGACTTTAAGAAAGTAAACAAAATAAAAGGTATAGATTTTACCAAACGCCTCAATGAGCTGGTGGATAGATACAACGACCGAAGAGATAGTGCTATATTTGCCGACGAAGTACTTACCGAAGTCGCTAGTCAGATGGCGGATTTACTACGAGAGATAAACAAAGAAAAATCGTCGTTTAAAAGCATCGGTATCACCTACGAAGAGAAAGCTTTTTATGATATATTGATAGCTGTTGCCAAGCAGTTTGGTTTCGACTATCCTACAGAAAAAGCCAAAGACTTATCGATAGAAATAAAGAAGATAGTAGACGACAAATCAAAATATACCGATTGGGCAAAGCGTGATGACATAAAAGCCGAACTTAAGATGGATTTGATACTCATACTGGCAGAATATGGCTATCCACCCGTTACCAACGACGAAGTATTTAAAGAAATATTTGAACAAGCAGAAAACTTTAAGAAGTACAATGATTGATGTTTGTTATAGAATATAATATTGATACAATAACTTTTATATCTCAATAAAAATTGGTATCTTTGCAAATATTTTCGGTGGCGAAAAAGTAATAAAGAAATGTATCATACTCACTCATTTTAAGCTATATAATAAATGAAGAACGCAGTATTAATAATATATACAGGAGGTACTATTGGCATGGTTCAAGACGAAAAAGGAGCGTTGCACCCTTTTGAATTGAATCGTATATACGATGCCTTACCACAATTGAAACATGCAGCTTATCAAATAGATTCTTGTCAATTAGATCCTATAATCGATTCATCGAATATGAATCCTACTGTATGGAAAAAAATAGTAGATGTTATCGAAAAGGAATACGACAACTATGATGGTTTTTTGGTGCTTCATGGAACCGATACAATGGCATATACAGCCTCTGCATTGAGTTTTGCATTTGAAAACTTGGGTAAGCCTGTAGTGCTGACAGGTTCGCAGTTGCCGTTGGGTATGTTGCGTTCCGATGGTAGAGAAAATATAATATGTGCGTTAGAGATAGCATCGGCACAAAAAATGTTGATACCTGAAGTATGTATATTTTTCGAGAATAAATTGTACCGAGGTAATCGTAGTACTAAGGTAAGTGCACAAAACTTTAACGCTTTTTCGTCGTTCAATTATCCATCGTTGGCAGTAGCCGGAATCGATATTTACTACAAGACAGATTTAATATCGGCAGTGCCTACCAATTCGATGAAGGTGTATAAAAATTTCGACGAACATATTGCTATACTACATTTGTTTCCCGGAATAACACAGGAAGTGGTACATTCTGTTTTGTCGATACAAGGTTTGAAAGCTGTTATAATATCTACTTATGGTTCCGGTAATGCTCCTACCGAAGATTGGTTTTTGAAAGAGTTGGAAGAAACTGTTGCCAAAGGAATAATAGTATATGATGTAACACAATGTAAGTCGGGGTCGGTGAATATAGGCCGCTATGCTACTAGTTCGGATTTGGGACGCATAGGAGTGGTAAGTGGATACGACATAACAATAGAAGCTGCCGTTACCAAACTTATGTTCCTTTTGGGTAACTATTCTGATAAGGATACTATAACAAAAATGCTAACACAATCCTTGCGAGGCGAAATTACATTATAACGAAATGACAGATTTTGAGAAACTAACAACGGAGGTGTCATCACAGCAGGTTCTTATTATTGGCGATGTGATGATAGACTCTTATTTGTGGGGCAATGTGGATAGAATATCGCCTGAAGCCCCTGTGCCAATAGTTGCAGTAAATAGGAGAGAGAGCCGACTGGGAGGTGCTGCTAATGTGGCTTTGAATATTCAAGCTATGGGTGCAAAGCCTATTATGTGTACTGTATTGGGAAACGACGAAAAGTCTAACGAGTTTGTCGACTTGATGAAAGCGGCAAATATGAATACAGCCGGCGTTATAAAATCGGACGAGAGGGTTACTACCGTAAAATTTAGAATACTTGGAAATAATGTGCAATTGCTCAGAGTTGATGAAGAAATAACAAGTCCGTTGTCGGAAAACGATGAGAATGCACTTATTGCTAAAGTGGAAGAATTGTTGAATACTACTGAAATAAATGCAATTATATTTCAAGATTACGACAAGGGAAATATTACACAACGTGTGATAGCAGAAGTGACAACAATGGCTAAAGCCAAAGGAATACCGACAACAGTAGATCCTAAAAAACGTAATTTTGGAAACTTTACTAATGTTACATTGTTTAAACCAAATCTGAAAGAGCTTAGAGAAGGTTTGAATATAGATATAAAAGATGTGACGATAGACGAGTTGAGAAAGGCTGCCGATATTTTGCATCAGAAACAAGGAATAGATATTGTGTTTGTTACTCTTTCGGAAAAGGGAGCATATATTTGCGATTATCGAACAGCAGAACCACGACAAGTTCATGTTCCTGCGCATTTAAGAAGTATATCCGATGTGTCGGGAGCAGGCGATACTGTTATAAGTGTGGCAACATTGTGTTTGGCATTGGGCTTGGATATAGAAAATATAATTAAGTATTCTAACCTAGCCGGAGGTATTGTTTGCGAAAGTGTTGGCGTGGTGCCAATAGAAAGAAATCGTTTTTATTCCGAATTGGAAATGTACAATTAATATAAAGAATGGAGAAGGAAATAAACAAAGAGTCGTCAGGTATAGCGAAAATGTTCGACAATATAGCACATTCGTATGATAGCGTGAATCATATATTGTCGTTCAATATAGATAAAAAGTGGCGAAAATATTTGATAGAAAGATTGCCAACTACACATAGTGTTAAGATATTGGATTTGGCTACAGGTACAGGCGACTTGGCTATAATGATGGCAAAGCATTGTAAGAACGGAAAGATACGAGCTGTAGATATTTCGGAGGGAATGTTGGATATAGGTCGTAAAAAATCAGCAAAAAATAGAGTAGAGGAAAAAATATTGTTTCAAAAGGCTAATGGAGAGAATATGCCTTTCGAAGATAATACTTTTGATTATTGTACTATATCGTTTGGTGTAAGAAATTTTCAAAACTTAGATAAGGTTTTGATAGAGGTATATCGCTGTTTGAAACCCGGAGGAAAGCTATTCATATTAGAATTTGGTAGAAAACCATCGTCGAAGATTATGCGATTATTGTATAAAATATATTCGTCGGTGTGGATTCCTATAGTAGGGGGTGTTGTTTCAAAAAACAGAGCAGCGTATAAATATTTGCCAAAATCTATAGAGAAATTTATTCATTGGCACGATTTTGTAGAGAAAATGAAAAATATTGGATATTCAGCAGTACGACACAAGAAATTAACTAATGGAATTGTTATATTCTACGAAGGTGTGAAATTAAAATAAACACACGCATAAATAAAACGCATAAAATATATTAAATTATACTATGACAAAATACGTTTATACTTTTGGAGGTAGAACAGCAGAAGGAAAAGCTGACATGAAAAACCTATTGGGAGGCAAGGGCGCTAATTTGGCAGAGATGTGTTTGTTGGGATTGCCGGTGCCAGCAGGGTTGACTATAACAACAGAATGTTGTACAGATTATTATGCAAACAAATGTCAATTGCCTTCTACTCTTATGGATCAAGTGTGGAAAGGAATGGAAACTATAGAAAAAGTAATGGGTATGAAGTACGACGATACCGAAAATCCATTGCTACTATCTTGTCGTTCGGGGGCTCGTACTTCTATGCCTGGTATGATGGATACCGTTTTGAACATAGGGTTGAGCTCGAAAACTATTCCCGGATTGATAAAGAAAACAAACAATCCTCGTTTTGTATACGACTCTTATCGCAGATTGATAATGATGTATGCCGATGTAGTAATGGAAAAATCAGAAGGTATAGAACCTGCTGATGGTAAAGGTATACGCAAGCAACTTGACGATATGCTAGACCGATACAAAGAGGAAAAAGGATATAAGACAGATACAGATCTTACTGCCGACGATTTGTTGGAATTGTCAAATCGTTTTAAACAAAAGGTAAAGGATGTATTGAATAAAGAATTCCCTGATGATGCAAGAGCACAGTTGGAAGGAGGAATAAAAGCCGTATTTAAAAGTTGGAATGGTAGAAAAGCAATATCTTATCGTCGTATAGAAGGTATTCCTGATAGCTGGGGAACAGCAGTAAATGTACAAACCATGGTGTTTGGAAATATGGGCGAAAATTCAGCTACTGGTGTAGCATTTACTCGTAATCCGGCTACCGGCGAAAATTTATTTTATGGAGAATGGTTGATAAATGCACAAGGAGAAGATGTTGTGGCAGGGATCAGAACTCCAAATCCATTGAATGATGATACCAAAAACGAACAAAACAAGCACTTGCCTTCAATGCAAGAGCTAATGCCTGAAACATACAAAGAACTTTGCTACATACGCACTATATTGGAACGTAGTTATCGTGATATGTTGGATATAGAGTTCACTATTCAAGAAGGAAAACTTTATATGTTGCAATGTAGAGTAGGAAAACGTACCGGTGTTGCTGCATTAATTATGGCTTTGGACATGTTGTCTGAAAATTTGATAACTAAGAAAGAAATGGTTATGCGTATCTCTCCATCGCAATTGGATGAACTTTTGCACCCTGTGTTAGATGCTATAGACGAAAAACATCATACACTTATAGCAAAAGGTTTGCCTGCCGGTCCGGGAGGTGCTGTGGGATGTATAGCACTATCGTGCGAAAAAGCATTAGAGTATCAACGCAAAGGTATACCATGTATACTTGTTAGAGAAGAAACAAATCCGGAAGACGTTGAAGGTATGCGTGCTGCTGATGGTATTCTTACAGCAAGAGGTGGTATGACATCGCATGCTGCATTAGTAGCAAGAGGATGGGGAAAATGCTGTATAGTCGGATGCGACGATGTTAAGATAAACAAAGATGATATATCTATATCTACCGATAAATTTGGTCGTAAGCATGTAAGCGTGAAAATCAACGATATGGTTTATATTGCCGGAAAAGAATATCACGAAGGCGATATGATAAGTTTGAACGGTAGCAAAGGTTGGATTTATGATGGCAAAATAAAGATGATAAATGCAACAGAAAATCCAAACTTCCAAAAGTTCATGGCTATAGTTGATGAATTCAGAAAAATAGGTGTGCGCACAAATGCCGATACTCCTGAAGATGCTCTTAATGCTATCAATTTTGGAGCAGAAGGAATAGGATTGTTCCGTATAGAACATATGTTTTATGGAAAAAATAGTGAAGAGCCTTTGGCAAAACTTAGAAATATGATTTTGGCAAATAATACCCAAGAAAGAATAGCAGCTCTTGACGAATTGGAACCATACATTGTTGAAGCAGCAAAAGGAACATTGAGAGTTATGGATGGTAAGCCTTTAACTTTTAGATTGATGGACCCACCATTACACGAATTTATTCCTCAAGCCGAAGAAAAACAAAGAGAACTTGCAAGAGAACATAATATAAAGTTCGAAGAATTGCAAAAAAGAATAGAAGAACTTCATGAGCAAAATCCGATGTTGGGTTCGCGTGGGGTACGTTTGGGAATCCTTTATCCGGAGATAACAGAGACACAATTTAGAGCCTTGTTCCAAGCCACAGCCGAATTGATGTTAGAAGGATTGAATCCATGTTTGGAAATAATGGTGCCTCTTACAATGAATGTTAGAGAACTTAAACACCAAAAACTTATAGCAAACAAAGTACAAGCCGAGATAGAAGCTCAATATAAAGTTAAGCTAACCTACCAATATGGAACAATGATTGAAACTCCGCGTGCTGCGTTGGTTGCAAACGAAATATCTGAGGTAGTGGATTTCTTCTCTTTTGGAACAAACGATTTAACTCAGATGACATTAGGATTCTCTCGCGATGATGTGAATTTGATAATTCATAAATATATAGAAGAAAAGATTATATATTACGATCCGTTTGAATCGTTAGATCAAAAAGGTGTAGGAGAATTGGTAAAAATAGGAACAGAACGTGGTAGAAGCACAAAAGTAAATCTTAAGTGTGGTATCTGCGGAGAACACGGAGGAGACCCTGCTTCGGTTGAATTCTGCTATAACATAGGATTGAATTATGTTTCATGTTCGCCTTATCGTATACCGGTAGCCAGATTGGCAGCTGCTCAGGCCGCAATAAAGAGTTCGATTAATTAACGATAAAAATAGAATGTAGAAAGCAACATATTGTTTTGCTTTCTACATTTTAAATATAAAAATACAATTTAAATAAATGCACAAGAAAATGAATACATTATTGAAAACAGCATTAATTATGACTGCATTAGCCGTTAGTCCATTGTATGGACAAGAAAGTAATCCTCTACTTAGAGAATGGAAAACACCTCATCAAACACCTCCGTTTGCTGAAATTAAAACAGAACATTATGTTCCGGCTGTAGAAAAAGGTATGGACGAAGCTCGTAAAAACATCGATGCAATAACATCTTCGACAGAAAAACCTACCTTTGAAAACACTATTCTTGCAATGGAAAAATCTATGGCTTTGTTGGATAAAGTTACATCGATTATGTTCAATATGAACGAAAGCAACACCAACGAAGAACTTCAAAAACTAGTGTTGAAAATATCTCCCGAATTGACTAGCTTTTCGAATAATATTTACATGAACGAAAAACTTTTTGAAAGAGTAAAAGCCGTTTATGAAGGCGAAGAAATGAAAAGGCTAAATGGAGAACAACGTATGTTGGTAGAAAAAACATACCGTGCTTTTTTGCGTACAGGTGCTACTTTAGATGCTGAAGCTAAAAAACAATATAAAGCAAATGCAGAAGAGTTGGCAAAATTGTCGCAAAAATTTAAACAAAATGTATTGGCAGATAATAACAACTATTATATGCACATTACAAATAAAAAAGACTTGAAAGGTTTGCCTGAAAATGCAATAAAAAGTGCAGCAGACGAAGCTAAAAAGAGAAATTTGAAAGGTTGGGTAATAACATTGGACTACCCAAGTTATGGACCTTTTATGCAATATGCAGATAGCAGAGAGAAACGTCGTGAACTTTGGATTGCCTACAACAGCAAAGGAAATAGAGATAACGAAAACAACAATAACGAAATAATACAAAAGATTTCTAATCTACGTTTGCAACAAGCTAATATATTAGGTTATAAAACTTATGCCGATTATATTTTGAGTGAAAGAATGGCAGAATCTACAGAAAATGTAGAACAATTCTTGAACGAACTATTGGAAAGTGCAATGCCGGTTGCAAAAGAAGATGTGAAAAAAGTAAGTGATTTTGCTAAAAAACAAGGAGCAAAATTTGAATTAGAACGTTGGGATTACTCTTACTATTCTGAAAAATTGAAAGAAGCAGAATATGCATTTAGTGGCGAAATGTTGCGTCCATATTTCCAATTGGATAAAGTTCGTGATGGTATATTTAAATTGTTCGGTATGCTTTACGGACTTACTTTCAACGAAAATAGCGACATTCAAATATATCACCCTGATGTAAAAGCTTACGAAGTTTTTGATGGTTCTCGTTTTATGGGTGTGCTTTATTTGGATATGTACCCAAGAGCATCAAAACGTGGCGGTGCATGGAAAACATCTTTCCGTGGACAATATCGTGAAAACGGAATAGACACACGTCCATTGATACAAGTAGTATGTAACTTCTCAAAACCTGTAGGTGATACTCCAGCATTGTTATCGTTCGACGAAGTAGAAACATTCTTGCACGAAATGGGTCATGCTATACATGGAATGCTTTCTGATGTAACTTACGAAAGTATATCCGGAACAGCTACCTATCGCGACTTTGTGGAATTGCCATCTCAAATTATGGAAAACTGGGCTACAGAACCTGAATTTTTGAAAATGTTTGCTTACCACTACAGCACTAACGAACCTCTACCAACAGAATATATAGACAAGTTGAAAGAAAGTGAAAACTTCAATTCGGGATACTACTGTGTACGTCAGTTGAGTTTAGGTCTTACAGATATGGCATACCATACAATAAAAGAACCTACAACTTTGAAAGCTGAAGAAATTGAAAATGTAGCTATGGCTCCTGCTGAATTGTTGCCTCTTGTAAAAGGAACAACAACCAGTACTTCGTTCTCACATATATTTGCCGGTGGATATGCAGCCGGATATTACGGATACAAATGGGCCGAAGTTTTGGATGCTGATGCTTTCTCTATGTTCAAACAAAATGGTATATTCGACAAAGCTACTGCTGAAAGATTCAGAAAAGAAGTTCTGTCGCAAGGTGGTACTAAACACCCGGCTGTTTTGTTTAGAAACTTTATGGGTAGAGAACCTGACAATAAAGCGTTGTTAATACGTAGCGGATTTATAAAATAGTTGCAATCATAACAAGGCGACTAAAAATGATATAACAAAAGTATTGCTAGACCATAAACCTGACATAGATGTAGGGGGTATGGTCTAGTGAACTTTTTAAAAAGGAGTTACCAAACTAATACAAGAAAAATATTTTATTGCAAATGAATGTACATAAATTAGACAATATTGCCAATTTGCCAGAAAATATAATTGTTACTATAGGTATGTTTGATGGGGTGCATTTGGGACATAAGAAGATACTGTCTTTTTTGAAGGATAAAGCAGCCGAAAATAAGATGACACCAGTTGTTGTTACCTTCAACAAACATCCCAGACTTGTGCTAAACAACGATGCAAAATCCTTAAAGTTGCTAAACACAGAGGAGGAACGTTATAGAATATTGGAGCATTACGGAATTGATAATGTTGTAGAAGTTGATTTTACTCCGGAGATAGCCGAACTGTCTACCTATTATTTCACAAAGCAATATTTGGTAGATTTGTTGAAAATAAAAGGATTGGTTTTGGGGTACGACAATATGTTTGGTAACAAGAAAATAAACGACTTTCACCGAATATTTGAACTAGCCAAAGAGTACAACTTTTTTATAGAAGAGTGTTCTCCCTATGTACACAATGGCATAGATGTAAGCTCGACACAAATACGAAATGCTTTGAATAATGGAAATATAGACTTGGCAAATAATATGTTGGGTTATGACTATTTTGCCAAGGGATGTATTATAAAAGGCAGACAAATAGGTAGAACTATAGGTTTTCCGACAGCAAATATCGAACTTAACAATCACCTGAAAATGTTGCCTAAAGAAGGTGTATACGCAACTGTTATCACCTTGAATGGAACCAGCTATGTAGGTATGGCAAATATTGGTACTCAGCCAACATTTGAATCGTACAAGCCAACATTCGAAATACATATTATAGACTTTGTGGGCGATATATACGGACAATCTATAAAAGTATACTTTATAGAACGGATAAGAGATATACAAAAGTTTGACAATGCCCAATCGTTGATGAAGCAATTGGAATTGGACAAAGAATTGTGTTTGAAAATTATCGGAAAGAGAAATTCCTATGAATAAAAGAAGGTTCTTTTTGTTGATGTTTTTTTTGCCAATGATGGTTTTTGCACAATATGATTATATATACAAATCGTTAGAAGAGGTTAAATGTCCGGATAGTGTGTATGTGCTTTCGTTGACAAAACATAAGTTAGATACATTTCCTATTCAGATATTGGACTATAGAAACCTTCGAGAGCTAGATCTAAGCAAGAATAGAATAAAGTTTTTGCCAAAAGATATTTACAAACTGGAAAATCTGGAAGTTCTTAATATGGATAGAAATCGTTTGCAATATCTGCCTGCGGAAATCGGGTTGTTGAGCAAACTGAAAGTGTTGCGGTTGAGTAGAAACAGACTATACGATTTGCCGGACGAAATTGGGTACTTGTCTAACTTGAAACAGTTGATACTATGGTCTAATGGAATAAAAACTTTTCCATCGACATTTGCAAATCTTAATGAAACCATAGAGTTTATCGACCTAAGGGATAGTCCGATGATGCTGTACGACGACCAACAAGCTATAAAGGAAATGCTGCCAAAACCACAGATAAAAATGGATAAAGTATGTAATTGTAGATAGCGTATCTATAGTGCTTATACGAAATAATAAAGGGCAAAAAGTAAGTGAAAACTTCTCTTTGCCCTTTGTTGTATATATTCTATAGGTTAGAATTTATTCTTCTATTATGCCTTTGGCAACGTTGATGGCATTTTGCAATCCTGCCAAGTTTTTACCTCCGGCAGTAGCGAAAAACGGTTGTCCGCCACCACCACCTTGTATTTCTTTACCGGCTTGACGAACTATGTTCGAAGCATTTTTACCTGCATCAACGCGGTTCTGACCAAGTACAACCAATAGCGATGGCTTGTCGGCAAATGCACTTCCCAATATTATAGCCATATCCGGATTTTCGATGCGTAGCATTAGTAGCATATCTTTCAGCATGTTCAAATCCATGTCTAATTGCTCTACTACCAAATTGTTTGCAGCGTTTAGTTTTTCTACAAATGTCTTTTTCATAGCCATAGCTTGTTCTTGTTGGAATTTTGCTATGTCTTTTTGTAGAGCCGAGTTGTCGTCCATTAGCTTTTGAATGGCGGCAGTCATATCTTTAGGGTTCTTAAGTAGCTCTTTCAAGCTATCTATTTGGTCTTGCATTGTATCGGCATATTTTTCGGCTTCTATTCCGGTAACGGCTTCTATACGACGCATGCCGGCAGCTATAGCCGATTCGGCTACAATGCGGAAACTACCTATATTTCCTGTTGCTGAAGCATGTGTTCCTCCACAGAATTCTACAGAGTCGGCATATTTTACCACGCGAACCACTTCGCCGTATTTTTCGCCAAACAATGCCATAGCTCCAAGTTTTTGTGCTTCGGCGATAGGCATAGCACGATGTTCTTCCAATTGTATGTTCATGCGTATGTCCGCATTTACCATTTGTTCTACTTGGCGTATTTCTTCGCGAGTAAGTTTTGCAAAGTGCGAAAAGTCGAAACGCAAACGCATATCATCAACCGACGAACCTTTTTGTTCTACATGTGTACCCAATACATTGCGTAGTGCTTTGTGCAATAAGTGGGTTGCGGTGTGGTTGTTTTCGGTGCGACGACGTTTGTCTTCGTCTACTTTGGCTGTAAAAGTCAAAGATGTGTCGGATGGTAGTTCTGTGGTTAGATGAACTATAAGGTTGTTTTCTTTCTTGGTGTCGAATATTCTTATTTTTTCTTCGCCACATATCAACCAACCTTTATCGCCTGCTTGTCCACCACCTTCGCCGTAGAATGGTGTTTGATCGAATACTAGTTGATAGAATTCTTTGTCTTTGGTTTTTACTTTGCGATAACGCAATATTTCTACATCGGCATACAACGAATCGTAACCGATAAATTGTTCTTCTTGTCCGTTGTGTACGTTTACCCAGTCGTCGGTATCAACAGAAGCGGCAGCACGAGAACGTTCTTTTTGTTCTGCCAATCCTTTTTGGAAACCTTCCATATCTACGGTTCTGCCGTTTTCTTTTGCCATAAGTTCGGTAAGGTCGATTGGGAAACCATAGGTGTCGAATAGTTCGAAAGCAAAGGCTCCGTCTATCACGTTGTTCGAATTGTCGGCTATGTATTTTTCAAACTTGATGATACCATTGGATAATGTACGCAAAAACGATTGTTCTTCTTCCAATATTATACGTTGGATAAGGTCTTGTTGTTTTTTCAATTCTTCGAACTGACCACCCATTTGCTCTACCAATGTAGGTACAAGGCTGTGGATGAATGGTTCTTTAAAGTTCAAGAAAGTGTAGCCATAACGTACTGCTCTACGCAAAATGCGGCGTATAACGTATCCTGCTTTGGCATTTGATGGTAGCTGACCATCGGCTATAGAGAACGATACAGCGCGCAAGTGGTCGGCACATACACGCATAGCTACATCGGCTTTTTCGTTGTTGCCGTATTGCATATTGGCTTTGCGTGCTATTTCTTGGATAAGTGGTTGGAAAACGTCGGTGTCGTAGTTGGACTGTTTACCTTGCATTACCATACACAAACGTTCAAACCCCATACCTGTATCTACGTGTTTGGCAGGCAATGCTTCCAATGTTCCGTTGGCCAAACGATTGTATTGCATAAATACAAGGTTCCATATTTCGATTACTTGAGGGTGGTCTTTGTTTACCAAATCTTTGCCGGGTGTTTTGGCTTTTTCTTCGGCCGAACGTATGTCAACATGTATTTCCGAACAAGGACCGCATGGACCTTGGTCGCCCATTTCCCAAAAGTTATCTTTCTTGCTTCCCAAAAGAATACGTTCTTCGGCTATGTGTTCTTTCCAAAATTCGTAGGCTTCCATATCTTTGCCAAGCCCTTCTTTGTCGTCGCCACCAAATACTGTAACGTATAGGCACGATTTGTCTATCTTAAGAACTTCGGTCAAAAATTCCCAACCCCATGCTATTGCTTCTTTTTTAAAGTAGTCGCCAAACGACCAGTTGCCAAGCATTTCGAACATGGTGTGGTGGTATGTATCGTGGCCTACTTCCTCCAAGTCGTTGTGTTTTCCGCTTACACGCAAACATTTTTGCGAGTCCGCAATACGTGGATACTTGGTAGGGGCATTGCCCAAAAATATGTCTTTAAACTGATTCATACCCGCATTGGTAAACATCAATGTGGGGTCGTTTTTTACCACCATAGGGGCCGATGGTACTATATGGTGATTCTTCGATTCGAAAAATCGTAAAAACTCTTGTCGTAATTCGTTTGAAGTCATTATCTATATATTATATTGTTTTACTATTTAGTTAGTGTGTTGCTACCCTATTTGGCACAAAACATCACGTCGGACAAGATAACACATTTTTGTACTTTTTATTGTATGAAATGTTTATTTTTTTTGATGTTCTTCTCTTTGAAAAACAAAGTTGTAATGCGTATGTATGTAGGGGCAAAGTTGCGGTGGTGGCTTTTTCTGTTTATGTAGTGTCGGCTTTGGCCGAAAGGCTTTGGGTAAATCTATTGGGTGGAAGAGGGAATTATGTACAAAAGTTTGCTTGCACGGTCGTAGCAAAGTCGGTTTTTGTTTTGCTCGAACCACTCTGAATAAAAGTCGAAAAACATGCGGTTGAACCATATTGCTCCAACGTAATTTCCATCGGGTTCGGTGGTGTGACCGGATATAAGGTCAAGGTTGTTTATTAGGCAGCGAATATCGTTGTACATTTCTTCGTAGCAGTGTAGAGTGTAGCAACTATCTATTATTTCCAATCTGCGATTGAATACAATTTGTGCATATTCGTTGTTGCACAGGCATGTATCGTTGCTGTTTGTCAGGCTCGCAATAATGTCTTTCATCTGTGCTTCGCTCATAAGTTTTATGCCAAATGCGGTGTCGGTAATGCACGATGGTGTGACTTTGAGCTGTGGAGTGATAAATATTTCGTTATATTTCTTCGTGTCAAACGATATACCCTTTGTGCCTTTTAGCTCTAAAACATTACTTTTTCTCCGGCTGTTGTTTGTGGTTTGTGCAAATACATTTTGCACTTGCAGCACGCAGCATACTGCAAAAAGTAGAAATATTCTTGAGCTTATGTTATGTTTATTGGCTTTTCTGTGCATGTTGTTTTTATATGTTTTGTTTGTTTTACTTTTGATAATCAGTAGAAAGAAACAATTGTTTGTCCGGCACTACTTATCTGCAAAGTACGGAAAAATTATCGATATACGCAAGATGTTTAGGTGAAAACAGCCTTGTGTTTGCTCGGATCAATAACATATATATGTTGTTGAAATAACCTATATATCTTATTTGAATAACCTATATATCTTATTTTGCTAATGTATATATGTTATTTTAGAGTAGGAAATATATCTCTTTTGGGGTGAAGTTAAATGTTAAAGGAAAAATAGAAATGTTAAATACAATATCTAAGTATGGCCTTTTTAAGTGCAAAACCCCATAGTTTTGCCCCCTAAGTATGGGAGTTTCGATGCCTAAACCATATAGTTTCATCGTGAGAACACCCGGGTTTCATCGTGATGACGGTATACTGTCGTCGCGATGATGGTATACCGTCATCGCGAAGCAGTGTGGAATACATCTCCAAAGCATTTTTTGTGAAAAGTGATAGAGGTAATATTTGTTGATAATCAGGTGTTTTTGTTTCTAAAGTCTTCGTAGCTTAAATATTTGCCGGCCGATGATATTTTGTGCGCAAATACGCCGTTTTTCGCGTTAAATCAACCGTAGTTAATATATGGTAATTTTATTATTTTGTTAATGGAATTTTAGGTATAAAATAGGGTGGGAGATACGTGCTGCATACACTGCGAAAACAAAAAAGTCGCAGCTTGTACTGCGACTTTTTTCGTTTTATAAGTTACTTTATCACCACTACCTTTTTGGCTCTAAAGTTTCCTATCTTTACAAAGTAAGCACCCGATATGGGAACTTCGAATTCCAATCTTAAATATTCGTCCTTTCGGGTGGCAAGAATACGGCCATTTACATCAAATAGCATTACACTGTTGCCATTGGCACCTTCTACTATTATTTTGTTATCTCTCGAATATACCAAAGCATCTATTGTTGCGGTAGAGCTGTCTGTTATAAAGATAGTATCGTGGATATATATGGTATCGAATAGCCATAAAGTATCTGTTACAAATGTTGTATCGTATATAAAGTTGTTTACAGTATCGTATACCGTATTTATAATGGTATCTATTTGAACCACTATGGTTGTATCGTGTACAGTATTAATAACGGTATCTATCTGTGTGATATAAGTAGTATCGTGTACCGGAATATATACATTTACATACGAAGTGTCGTGAACTGTATTTATAACGGTATCTATCTGTGTGATGTAAGTGGTATCATGTACAGGTACGTAAACATTTACATACGAAGTGTCGTGAACCGTATTTATAACGGTATCTATCTGCGTGATATAAGTAGTATCGTGAACAGGGATATATACGTTTACATACGAAGTATCGTGAATGGTATTAATAACGGTGTCTATCTGTGTGATATAAGTAGTATCGTGTATGTTATTAATAATAGTATCTATCTGTGTTACTATGGTTGTGTCGTGTATGGGGACATACGTTGTATCATGTATTGTAATAGTGTCATAGGTAGTTACATAAACTGTATCATTATCGGGAGTTGTGTCACTATCGCACATTTCTTCAAAACCTATAAAATATTGATACCAATTGGCTGCTGTAGATGTGTAATAAGATAAACTTCCACAGGGAACCTTTGCTATAGCAGGATAATTAGTGATATCGGTTGAAAGTATGGGAGGGAAAATTGCACGAGAAATAACTTCGCGTAAATTGGTACAATTATAAAAAGCACGAGCTCCAATATGTGTAACAGAGTTAGGGATTGTTATAGACGTTAAACTTGAACAACTATTAAAGGAATCATATCCAATGGAAGTGACCGAATTTGGAATTGTGATAGAGGTTATATTGCGACAGAACTCAAAAGTAGCCCGATAAATCATACCTCTACTTGCATGTCCCAATCCTACTACATTATAAGTGATACCATTGTGAGTTACTGTGGCTGGAATAACTACATCTCCCGTAATTTCAGGATAATATCCGCTACTTGTTGACGAAGAACATGGGTTTACAACCTCTACATTTGTAGTTCCGCTAATTATTTTATAGTACAAAGTATGTCCACTTGGGCTTACTGCACTAAAGTCGTATGCCCATACAGTCGATAGCATTGAGCTAACTGCAATAATTAAAGATAATAATAATCTCTTCATAATATGTTCTCTTTTTTTTTGTTTTTAATCTTTATTTCTACATATTTTTATTCATTGTTTCGTGTTGCAAAGGTACGCATTTATTTTTATATAAAAGCCGTTGTGGGTAAAAAAAGATTTTAATTGTACCTTCTTTAGCTTTTTGGTTTGTACAATATATAAGTGGCTTATATTTTGCCAAATTAAATAATTTGCGTACTTTTGCCAACTGATAAGTAGGGCTTGGCGTAATATTTTTATTGTGTGAAGCTTTTTATATTCAGTTATTTAAGTATATAATTAATATTATTGATAAATATTAGTATGGAAGTATTTTCTACAATCGAATCGCTTAAAAAAGCGGTATCTGAGGCCAAAAACGTCGGAAAAACTATTGGATTTGTTCCTACTATGGGGGCACTTCACGAAGGGCATCTTTCGCTTATACAAACAGCCAAACAACATTGCGATGTAGTGGTTGTTAGTATATTTGTCAACCCGATACAATTCAACAATGCCGACGATTTGAAGACTTATCCTCGCACTTTGGAAGCCGATTGTGATAAATTGAAAACAGTAGGTTGCGATATGGTGTTTGCTCCTTCGGTAGAAGAAATGTATCCTGAACCGGTAACCGAAACTTACAACTTTGGCGAATTGGAAGCCGTAATGGAAGGTCCTCAACGTCCGGGACATTTTTCGGGGGTTGCTGTTGTGGTGCGTAGATTGTTCGAGATAGTAGAACCATTAAAAGCATTTTTCGGAGAAAAGGATTTTCAGCAACTTGCTATCATAAAGCAATTGGTAAAACAATTGAATTTGAACTTGGAAATAGTGCCTTGTCCTATAGTTCGTGCCGACGATGGATTGGCGTTGAGCTCTAGAAATATGAGGCTGTCGGCCGATGCAAGAGCTATAGCTCCAAAGATATACGAAACATTGTGCGGTGGCAAAAACAAAATGAATGAATGTACTATAGATGAGGTTAAAACCTATGTGATAGATACATTGAATAGCTACGAAGTGTTCGAACCCGAATATTTCGAAATAGTAAACGACACTACATTGCAGCCAATATCCGACTGGAATGCTTCGGAAGGAGTGGTTGGTTGTATAGCAGTATGGCTTGATGGTGTCAGACTTATTGATGTGATAAGATTTAAATAGAAAACAATAAATACAGATATATATTATGACACGTAAAGAACTTATAGACCTTATAAAAGAAAAACGCTCGTTTTTGTGCGTAGGTTTGGATACCGATTTGAAAAAAATACCGGAACATTTATTGTCTGAACCCGATCCTGTTTTTGCATTCAACAAAGCGATAATAGATGCTACTATCGACTATGCAGTGGCCTACAAACCAAACTTGGCTTTCTACGAATCGATGGGTATAAATGGATTGATGTCGTTGAAGAAAACTATGGAGTATTTGCATCAACATAAATCTAAAGCGTTTACAATAGCCGATGCAAAACGTGGCGATATAGGTAATACTTCCCAACAATATGCAAAAGCATTTTTGGACGCAGAAGGCGACTTCAACTTCGACTCGTTGACCATAGCACCATATATGGGCGAAGATTCGGTAGTGCCATTCACAGCCTACGATGGAAAATGGGTTATACTATTGGCTCTAACATCAAACAAAGGTGCTTTCGATTTCCAATTTATGGAAGACAAAGCCACCGGAAAAAAACTATTCGAAACAGTATTGGAAACCTCTAAAAAATGGGGTAATGCTGAAAATATGATGTATGTGATAGGAGCAACCAAAGCCGATATGCTTACCGAAGTAAGAGCTATAGTACCTAATAATTTCTTACTAGTACCCGGAGTAGGTGCACAAGGTGGCAGCCTACAAGAGGTGTGCAAATATGGTATAACATCGGAATGTGGTTTACTTGTAAACTCTTCGAGAGGTATTATCTATGCTTCTAAAGAAAAAGATTTTGCCGAATGTGCCAAAGCTGAAGCATTGAAACTTCAAAAACAAATGGAAGAAGAGTTGGTTAAAGTAGGAATGATATAAGCCGCCAAGTAATTAAAAACTGACTGTAAAATATGGAAAACGACGAAAACCAATATACCGATAATAGTCAAGAAAACGAAATGCTTAAACCCAATGTAGGTGCTTCGGAACCACCCGTAGGCAAACGTTCGCCCGGGCTTACATTTGTGCTTATACTTAGTATGATAGGTTCGGGGTGGAGTATGTTGGCAAACCTTATGTTTGGGATATACCATGGTATTCTATCTAATATAATGGAGTCCAACAATATGCAACTGCCCGAAGAAATGAGCAATATGTATAGCAACCTTATGGGCTTGGAGCCTGCTATAATAAATGATATGTTTCTTTCTCTTTTGGATGTACCACAATATCATTATTTATTGGTAGCGCTGTTTAGCTGTTTGTCGCTTGTAGGGATTGTACTTATGTGGAAAATGCGTAAGGTGGGTTTCCATTGCTATACATTGGCACAACTTATTATGCTTTTGCTTACAGCGTTGTTAGGCAAAGCCTATATAGGTATGGGTGATGTAATGATGACACTATTGTTTGTAGCATTTTATGCGGTAAATATCTTTAAACGTCCTACCATAGAATAAACCGTGTTGCGGTTATGGGTAGATAAAATTGTGTTTGGAATATTGTCCTAACGTATACAAGATAGATTAAAAATAAAAACTACCACGCTTGTGATTGCAAGTGTGGTAGTTTTATTTTATAGATTTGTGTAGCTTAAAGATTTGTGAATGTAAGATTCTTTTTGCGGTTGGCTAAATCGTTTATTAGGTCGTCGGCAATGATAAGAATCTTTTGCATATTTTTAAAATCGATCTTTTCAACTTCGTCGGATACTCTATGGTAATCTTTGTGAGTGCCGGTGTTGAAAAAGAATACCGGTATGTTGCGTTTGTAGAAATTGACGTGGTCCGAACCGGAAAACAATAGGTTTTTACTAGTGCAATCTACTTTTAAATCTGATTTTTTTGTAAGCTTTTTAATCAGTTTAACTCCTTCTTTCGAAGAATTTGCTCCAAGTATGCTTAGTTTTAATTTAGGATTGTAGCGTCCTATCATATCCAAATTTACCATAGCTTTTATTTGTTCCGGATTTATGGCTATACAACTATCGAAAAACTTTTCAGAACCAATAAGTCCCTCTTCTTCTGCATCGAAAGCCACAAATATTATGGAACGTTTAGGTCTGTTTGATTGTGAGGATATTTTTTTTGCCAATTCCAAAATACCGACTGTTCCTGAACCGTTGTCGTCGGCTCCATTGTAGATGTAGGTTCTTAGCTGTCCGGTTTTCTTACTCATCCGTTCTATGGTTCCCTCATGGTCGTAGTGTGCACCTACTACTATATATTCGTCTTTTAGTTTAGGGTCCGATCCTTCCAAAAGTGCTACTACATTTTTTGCTGTTATTGTCTTTTGTATGAAATTGGTTCTAGCGTAAAATTCGGTGTTTAATGGTAGTACAAGATTAGGATTATCTTTAATCATTTTGCTTAATTGGTCGATGTTTAGGTTGTTTTTAGCCAACAATTCATTACCTATTGCCGGAGATATTTGTACTACGGGACCAAGAGTTGTAACTACCTTGTCTTTTACTCGCATACCATTGTAATATTTATATGTGGGAAAAGTTTCGTTGGTGTCTAATAGTATTACACCACCAACGCCTTGTTTTATGGCATATATTGCCATATCTTTATTTTTGCTATAAGAATTTGTGTATATAAGTACCCATTTATTTGTACATAAGCTCCAATCAATATCTTTACTATTTCCTATGGCTACAACTTGTGCCGATAGGGAAGAGTTTAGGGTGTTGAAATAGTTGAGCGGAGCAAAATCGGTAAGACAGGTCAAGTATTTCTCATTTAGCGTAGCTGTGTTGCTATCGCCCATTGTCCACCCTTTGAAAAACGAGAAATATTGGTATCCGTTGTCGCATAGCGGAGTCAAATTGGCTGCTTTGAATTCTTGTAGTATAAATTCGGCTACAATGTTGCTGCCTTCTGTTCCGGGATAACGTCCGCTTTTATCGTCGTGGGCTATAAATGTTAGGCTTTTGTGCAGTTGTAAAGTGTCGAAATATTGTTGAGAAAATGCTATTTCGAAGCAAAAAACTAAGAATATAAAAATACTATAACGTTTCATTATTTCTGATTATTAATGATTTCTAAAATAGATTAATTTATTTATCTACTTGCAAATGTACGACAAAAATGCGAGAACAATATAATAAATATGTTGTTTTTTCATTTTGAGAAGAAAAAATATTTTTTATTGTTATAAAATACCAATGTTATAGGAGATTACATTATGTTGTAGGAGCGCTGTTGAAAATAATTTTGTATTTTGCTGCAGTATGTTGAAAAAATGGTGTACTTTTGCAAAAAAATAAAATAGATTATGTTGTTTGAAAATACAATAATAGGACCAATTCGTAGTCGTAGATTGGGCAATTCTTTAGGCATAAATTTGTTGCCATTAAAACGTAAATTTTGTACTTACGACTGTATTTATTGTGAGTGTGGTTGGAACAAAGATACCATAGAAAACAAGGTAGAGTTGCCAACATACGACGATGTTAAGCAGCAATTGGAAAAACGCATCAATGAATTGAAAGCAGAAGGTGTGGTAGTCGATTCGTTTACTTTTGCAGGCAATGGCGAGCCAACATTACACCCCGACTTTGTAAGAGTAGTGGATTTGGTGGTAGAAATGCGCGATAAACATTACCCAAATGCAGTGATAACATTGCTGACAAATGCTACACAATTGTGTAAACCGGAAATATATGATGCATTGCAAAAATTAGATAATCCTGTACTTAAACTAGATGCAGGAATGGAAGTAATGAGAAATAGTATAAACAAACCAACATCGGAAAAATATTCTTTCGAGGAATTGGTAGAAAATCTTATACGTTTTGGTAGTAAGGGTATAATTCAAACACTGCTATTGCGTGGTACAAATGAAGGAAAAGTTATATCAAATGTAAGCGAAGAAGACTTTACAGAGTACTTGAATTTATTGAAAAAAATACGCCCAAAATACGTAATGTTGTACGCAATTGATAGGGCAACACCTGAAAAAGACCTTGAAAAATTGACTGTAGATGAATTAGAATTTTATGCAGAAAAGATTAGAAATGAAGGTGTTGATGTAAAAGTGTATGGATAAAGTGAAAAAAAATTTGGTCAATTCGTAAAAATGTTGTAACTTTGCAAACGCAAACGAACAAGAAAAGAAGGTCTCTTGACCGAGTGGCTAGGTGCCGGTCTGCAAAACCGTTTACTCCAGTTCGAATCTGGAAGAGACCTCTGAAAAAGCTGAAGGAATTAAGTACTTCGGCTTTTTTTGTATACATAGAGTGAAGAAAATTGTATAATACATTATTTCGATATAGGTATTTAAAGATGGTAAATATTAGCTTCAACAGAATGGAGGGTATAGTTGTTTTTTATTCAGACTGATGGCTAGGGCGTATTTGTAGGATAAATAGAAATCATTGAGAGAAAACGTAAAGTAAACAAAAGTTCTTTTATGCTTAAACTGATATGTTGTCTTAGTTTGAGTTGTAAATAATTTTGTTGTAGAATAATTTCTAAAAAAAGTATCACGATATATTGTCTTACGCTGTAGTTGAAAGAGGATATAAATGTATGTATTGGGATGGTGAAACGTAGTGAAGAATATATTGAATAGTTGTTTTATAATCGACAATCTATAAATTCGAAAATTTATTTATGATAATTCGTAAAATATTTGTAACTTTGCAAGTTAATTATATAGAAAGATAATGAGTGCTAAAAAGAAAAATTTTACTGAAAGCGAAATGCTTACGAAACTTATTGTGCAAGGAATGAGCGACAAAAAAGCTTCTAATATTGTAGTTCTTGACCTAAGAGCTGTGTATGGAGCTCCTGCGTCGTACTTTGTGTTATGTACCGGTAACTCGCCATTACACACACAGGCTATATCTGATAATATACATGAAGCTGTAAAAAACATAACTAAAGAACATCCATACAAACTAGAAGGTTACACAAATGGCGAATGGGTATTGATGGATTACTTTGATGTTGTAGCACATGTTTTTGTAGAAAAAGCTCGTGAATTTTACAAATTAGAACAGTTGTGGGCAGACGGAATTAGACAAGAAATAGAAGAATAAATGTGTAAGAAACTAAATAAAACCAAATAAATACAGATGGAAAACAATATGAATAATAAGAATCAGAGAAACATTCAACCACCTAGAAAAGGTAAGAAACCAAAATCGAGTACTATAATGTATGTTATTTATAGTGCTATAATATTAGCGTTGGGGGCTGTAATGTTTTTGGGCGAAGACAGTGTGCCTTCTCGTGAAATACGTTGGGGAAAATTGGAAGAAATACTACTTAAACACGATTATAGTAAAATAAAAGTAGTAAATAGAGAATTCGCTGAAATATACATTAAAAAAGAAGCATTAGAAAATGATACTGCTTACAATAATTTGAAAGCCAAAAATATTTTTGGTAAAGAAGTAGAGGTAAAAGAAGCTTTTTATGTATATAAGTTTGTGACATTTGAAAGTTTTGAAAAGGATTTGGAAACTATAGAAAACCAAATAATAGTATCAGATACAACAGGAAAAAACTTGACTTTGGCACAAAAACAGCAAGTAATAAATGAATCAAGGATAGATATCGTTCCTGAAACACGTTCGGATGTATTCGTGGAAGTATTTAGATTTTTATGGCCTATATTGTTCATTGTGGGAATATTTGTAATAATGAACATGATAACTCGTAAACAAATGGGTGGAGGTGCCGGAGGTGGTGGCATCTTCAATATAGGTAAAAATAAAGCCCAAGTGTATGATGCCAAAAAACAAATGAATGTAACGTTTAAAGATGTGGCAGGATTGGCCGAAGCTAAAGTTGAGATAATGGAAATAGTGGATTTTTTGAAGAATCCCAAACGTTATACTACCCTTGGTGGCAAAATCCCAAAAGGAGCTTTGCTTGTAGGACCTCCGGGTACAGGAAAAACTCTTTTGGCCAAGGCTGTAGCAGGTGAAGCAAAAGTACCATTCTTTTCAATGTCAGGTTCTGATTTTGTTGAGATGTTTGTGGGTGTTGGTGCATCGCGTGTAAGAGATCTTTTCAAAGATGCTAAGGAAAAAGCTCCTTGTATTGTATTTATTGATGAGATAGATGCAATAGGTCGTGCTCGTGGAAAAAATACTTTTTCTAATGCTAACGACGAACGTGAAAATACCCTTAATCAGTTGCTTACCGAGATGGATGGTTTTGGAACAAATGCCGGTGTAATTATTTTGGCGGCTACCAACCGTGCCGATGTTTTGGATAAAGCATTATTGCGTGCCGGACGTTTTGATAGACAAATATATGTAGAATTGCCAGATATAAAAGAGCGAGAAGAAATTTTTACTGTCCATATGAAGAATTTGAAATTGTCTCAAAATGTGGATAAAGTATTTTTAGCTCGCCAAACCCCGGGTTTTTCGGGTGCTGATATCGCTAATGTGTGCAACGAAGCTGCATTAATAGCAGCCAGACATAATAAGAAAGAAATAGAAAAACAAGACTTTTTGGATGCTGTAGATCGTATTGTTGGTGGTTTAGAAAAACGTAACAAGGTAATATCTCAGCATGAAAAACGAGTTATAGCTTATCACGAATCAGGTCATGCTTCGGTAAGTTGGTTGTTGAGGTATGCACACCCATTGGTAAAGGTAACAATTGTACCTCGTGGAAAATCGTTGGGTGCCGCATGGTATTTACCGGAAGAAAGACAAATAACTACATACGAACAATTGCTTGACGAAATTACATCAACCTTGGCAGGACGTGCTGCCGAAGAGTTGGTGTTTGGTAAAATCTCAACAGGTGCTTTGAATGATTTGGAACGTGTTACTAAACAAGCATTTGCTATGGTAGCTTACTATGGTTTGAATCCTGTTATAGGAAACATAAGTTATTATGATTCCACAGGACAATCTGAAATGGGATTTACCAAACCATTTAGTGAAAAGACAGCTGAAGCTATAGACTTTGAAGTACACAAAATGGTAGAAGATGCATACGAACGTGCTAAACAGATATTGTCGGAAAATAGAGATAAATTGGATAAATTGGCAAGTTTGTTGATAGAACGTGAAGTTATATTTAGAGAAGATTTAGAAGAAATATACGGAAAGAGACCTTTTGAAACTGAAGAAACTAACGATAATGTAGCTGAAAAAGAAATTGTAGAACAAGCAGAAGTCGAAACAGAAACTGCTGATAATAACGATGGTAAATCGGTAGAATGAAAAAAGAAAACGAGCGAAAAGAGAGTATAATAAACAGCTTGCGAAAATCATTAGCTTCAAGTGAGAAGATAGTGATGAGCGTAATGCCGGAAATTCCTCGACCAAAACTACAAGAAGATACAGATCCTTCTGTATATTTTGTTGAGAGATTTATTGGTAATGGAGGTGCTATTGTTTATTCTACAACTGAAGATGAGATACAAAATAATTTAAAAACGATATTAAATTACTATTCGTTATCTAAAGTGTGTTGTTTTTCTAAAACTCTCACTCAGTTTTTTAATTCGTTGGGTTTTTCTGAAATATCGTATGTAGATGCTGCTGAATATTGTGATGTGGGAATCATACCTTGCGAGAGTGTGATATCAGAAGATGCAGTAGCTTTGGTAGTGAACGAACATAAAAACTTTTTTATGCCTAAGGTGATGATTTTATTTGCATTTACTTCTCAAGTAGTTTTTACATGGAAAGAAGCTACAGTAAGAATGAAAGCAAAATACGATAAGGAGTTGCCTGAGCAATTGATTCTGTTGGATTCGAAAAATATAGCTTCAGAAAAGGTATTTATGATGTTGAATGAAGATTAATGGTGTTTAGCAATAATTAGATTGAAATATAAGAAAAAATAATCAAATATCGTAATGGTGTTTGTTGTCGAAGAAATAGTAAACTAAATAATATATATCATGAAGAAATTTATAACAAGGGCATTGTCAGGGTTGGTATTCGTAATAATTATGGTATGCTCTATTCTGATGGGACAATTTGCTCATGGGCTTTTGTTTTTATTTGTTTCTATAATTTGTATGTACGAATTTTATAGAGCCTTGAAAAATAAAGGTTTTAAAGTCGATGCCGTGAAAGGAGTCACGATAGGAAGTGTAGTTTATTTAGCAATGGCATCGATAGTGATATTTGAAATAAATATAGCTTTATTACTATTAATATTTCCACTAATACTACTATTATTTATACTACCGTTATGGAATAAAATTGAAAATCCGTTTGAATCTATTTCGTACACTCTTTGTGGCGTAATATATATACCAATTCCATTAGCACTTACTTTATTCTTTGCAAAACCAATCTTTATTAATTGTGTAGAATATTGTGCATTTGCAATGTTAGGTGTATTGGTGTTACAGTGGGTTAGCGATACTTTTGCATACCTTACAGGTATATGTATAGGAAAACATCCTTTGTTTAAACGTCATTCACCTAAAAAGAGTTGGGAAGGTTTTATAGGAGGTTTTGTATTTTGTGTTTTGGCCAGCTATTTGATAGGTACTTATATTGATACTCCATTTCAAAATATTGATTGGGTTGTAATGGCTGCTATGGTGCCAATAATTGGAACATTGGGTGATTTGGTAGAGTCAATGTTCAAAAGAAGTATGGATATTAAAGATACAGGTAATATAATGCCCGGGCATGGAGGATTGCTTGATCGTTTTGATAGTTTAATTATGACAACTCCTTTTATGTTGGGATATTTATTGTTGAAATACTTAGTTTTATTATAAAAATATATAGTTATGCATATACATCGAGAAGGTCGAAAACTGATATTTATTTGTTTTGTTATTGCTATATCACTCATAGCGATTATTTCAATATTTATACCGCACTTGAATATTTTTCACTACATATTTTTTGTTGCTTTGTTGGTGATGGTATTACTTGTGACAAGTTTTTTTAGAATTCCTCAAAGGGTATTTTCATTTGATGAAAATGAAATTATAGCACCTGCCGATGGCAAGATTGTAGTTATTGAAAATGTTTTTGAAAAAGAGTTTTTAAAGACAGAGTGTGTTCAGGTCTCTATATTTATGTCGCCGGCTAATGTACATGTTAATCGTTATCCTGTTTCCGGAGTTGTGAAATATGTAAAATATCACAAAGGAAACTATTTTGTTGCTTCTCATCCCAAATCATCTACACTAAATGAACATTCCTCGATAGGGTTAGAGATGAGTAATGGTACACAAATATTTTTGCGTCAGATTGCAGGAGCAGTTGCACGTAGAATAGTTTGTTATTCAAAAGAAGGTGATATCGTAAAGCAGAATCAAGAGCTTGGCTTTATAAAATTTGGATCTAGAGTTGATATTTTTATTCCACTGACAGCCGAAATTGATGTTGATTTGGAAGATGTTGTAAGAGGTGGAATATCTACTATTGCTGTTTTGAAATAGAATTATAAAGATGGATAAGGAAACTTATGATTTGATAGACTCTCAAGTCGTTTACGAAGATAATCATATTATAATATTAAACAAACGAGCATCACAAATAGTACAAGGTGATAAAACTGGAGATGAAAGTTTGTGTGATATTCTTAAAGACTATCTAAAATGTAAATACAATAAACCAGGGCAGGTTTTTTGTGGATTGGTGCATAGATTAGATAGACCTGTAAGTGGATTGGTTATGTTTGCCAAAACAGATAAAGCATTATCTAGATTGACAAAACAGATTAAGGATAGGGAAATAAATAAAACCTATTGGGCTATAGTAAAAAATGCTCCAAAGAATACAGAAGGTACTCTTGTGAATTATTTGAAACGGAATGAAAAGCAAAATAAATCTTACATTGTTTCCGAAGGTACACCTAATGCAAAACAAGCTATATTGGAATATAAATTATTAGCACAAAGTGGTGGTGGTTATTATTTGATAGAAGTTAAATTACATACAGGACGACATCATCAAATTAGAGCCCAACTTGCAGGAATGGGGTGTCCTATACGTGGTGATTTGAAATATGGTTATCCTCGTTCTAATCCTGATGGTTCTATAAGTTTGCATGCAAGATATCTTTCATTTGTTCATCCGGTTAAAAAAGAATTGGTAGAGGTAGGCGCATTACCCCACGATGGTGATAACTTGTGGAAAGTATTTGAACTTTAATTGCGAGAATAAAAATTGTATGAAATAATTTTATAAGGTAGTATTTTCTGAAAATACTACCTTTGGTATAAAAAAAACGAGAATTCATTCTGAAAAACTATTGAAAGTATTTGCAAAACTAATAAATTATATGTACTTTTGCAAGTTGCAATGTAATTGTGCATTGTTTTAAATTGTTGATTAATAAATTCTAAAATAATAAAGAAATGAGAAAAACCATATTATTATTGCTTTTTACCATTTGTTTTGGTACTATGATGGCTCAAATTCGTATACCTGAAGCCAACTTTGCATTTGAATTACCTAAGGGTTGGAAATATTTATCTACAACTAAAGTAGATGCAAAAACTAAAGTTTATTTGTATTCGACCAACGAAATAATTTTGAATGGAGATACTGTATTACCTCATCTTAGAGTATATGTAAAACAGAATTATAGAAATAAAACAGCAATGGAGATGAGTTTAGATAGATTTATGGCGCAACCATATCAAACACTAGAAGAATATACTGAAGGGTTGTTTTTGCCAACTCAAGATGCTATTGCTTACTTAGGAAAGAATAGAGATGAGGAAGATGGTACTGAAAATAAGTTTTATACTGTATATTTCATACACAAGTCGGCCGGTGTAGAATTTAGATTATCTACTACAGAAGCTACATTTGAACAGATGAAAGAAGAGTTTGAAACAATACTAAAAAGTGTTGTTGTATACTAACTTATTTGTTTGATATATAGATAATTTGAAATAGTAAAACAGTTTTCTAAAAAACATTTTAGATTGTTTTGATGTTTCTTTTGATAAGTTTATTGCTCTTGTTTTTACTTATTATTTACACATAACAATGAAAAAAACGGTATTATTATTTGTTTTTGTGGGGTGTTTGCAAACAATGTTTGCTCAAAGTGATACTAACTATGTTGACTTTTATCGAAAAGAGTATAATAGGGTGTATAAAAACTTTGAGAAAGACCCTCAAGATGTGGTAAATATAGTGGAATTAGCAGAATTTTATTCAGCAAAAAGTAATCCATTAAAAAGTTATTCTTTGGCAATAACTTATTTTTCGGATGCCGAAAAAAAATATATTGCATTAGTGAATGACAATTCCAAGTATAAGGAAGTAAATAAGCTTATAAAAAAGAAGATAAGTATAACATCTATACGTAAAAAAAAGAATTCTGTACTTGATGACGCTTTAGCTTATGTAAAAGAAGGAGCAATGTCAAGAAGCGAATGTGATGACTACATGAAAGCTTTTGAAATGTATCCTGAAATAATCAAAGAACTAAAGCATATAGAAAGTAAATTAGCATATCTAGAATGTGTAAATTCGGGAATGATAACTTCTTATGCTAATTTTGTATTGACTTATCCCAATTCTAAATATACAAATGAAGCTCTTCAGAAGGTAAGTAGTTATGTTTTATCAAGGATAGATGATGCTAAAACTGAAGATGCTGTAGATTCTGCGATAACTGTATTTGTGAACGACTCTATAATTTGGTATGCTAATAAGAAGAAAACAAAAATAGCTTATCGGAATGCCTTAAAATTGAATACAGCAGAAGCTTATAGGGCTTTTCTGTCTAAATATCCATCGTGTGATGAGTATGTATTGGCATTGGAGAAAATGGATAAATTGTTGCTTGCAAAATTTGAAGAATTGGAAACTCCGTGTGATTATGCTCAATTTGCAACGGAGTATGTAGATAATTCTTTAGCTGATAGAGCTATGGATAGTTTGATAAATATGATTTTGAATAAAAGAAATATTGAAGCATTAGATATTTATTTGGAACATTTTAAATTAGATTATCGTTATGCTGATGTTTTTCAAACATATTATCGTAGACATATTATTGATGGATCGTTAAGTCCATTGACCTATTTCGCATCACGTTACCCGGATTATCCATTTACATATTCGTTGAATAATGATATAGAACGAGCTAAATCTTTTGATCAATTAAATCTTTTGCAACCTTTTGATGAAAATAAAGTTTCTGAATATACTCAATTTATGCGTATGACAATGAGTTATGAAATAGCGTTTGTCGCATTGCAACGAATGGTTCAGAAAATGATAGCTAAACAACGTTGGAGTGATGCTTTGAATAGAATCAAATCTCATGGTATTTGTTTTGAGGATTTTAATGTTGATAAATATCAAGAGCTTATACGTTTGTTAGAGGCTCAGGTAGATAAAAAAATAAAAGTCGCTAATGTGTTTTCGCCTAAGGTTGAAGTATTGAATATGGTGCCAACTCAAAAAGGTGATTATTGTTTTTATACCAAAGTTGATAATGTAAGTGGTAAAACGAAGATTGCAATAGCAAAAAATATAAAAGGTTATTGGGCAGAAGATTATGATTTGTTGTTTTCTAACATAGAAAATGAAGGGTTGTCAGTTTATTCTCTTTACGATAATGATACAAAAATGCTTATAGGTAAGGATGAGGAAATATGTGTTGCAATTTTAGATACCCTAAACAATCAATGGTATTTACAGTCTGTATTGTCGCAACCGGTAAATACTGATGCTTATGATGGTGATGCTTTTATGTTGCCAGATGGTAGTGGTATACTTATGATAAGTGATCGTAGAAGTGGATTTAATATTACTCCATCGAGGGCTTATTTTCATGGAGATACTGCTTTGGCTTCTGATATTTATTTTCTTCCAATAAAGAATAATTCAGAAGGTTGGGGTAATCCTATTAATTTGGGGGATTCTGTAAATACGGTTTATTCTGAACGTTCTCCTATAATGAGCAAAGATATGAAAACAATGTATTTTTGTTCTGATGGACATGGAGGATTAGGCTATACAGATGTATATAAAACTACACGAACAAATACTTTGTCGTGGACGCAATGGTCTAAGCCACAAAATATCGGAAAACTCTCTAATAGTGGATATCGAGAGATGTCATTGTCTTTAAATTACGATGAGACTGAACTTTATGTTGTAAGTGATAGAAGCGGAAAATATGAGGTGTATTCTATCAGTTTGCCTAGAAGTGGAGATGATTTTTTGAAAGTGGTGGAATTGTGTCCTAATAGAAGTATAGATTATTTTTCGCATACAAATAAACCTCTTGTTACTATTTGGGATTATGATTCAAAAAAAGAGATTGGTAAACACCGATTTGAAAATGGAGAAGATTACGCTATTGAATTGTTTAGAAATAAGAGATATTTTGTGTTTAATCTTATGGAAGATTATTATTCACCTATGAAAATTATTGGTGAAGAAGTTTCTAAAAAAGTAGAAATAGATTGTTTTTCACTAGATAGGTTGAAAAAAGATGCGGAAAAAATGCCATTATATATAACTTATAAAAATGATCTAACAGTAAATTTAACTGATGAATCTTATTTAAGTTTAAATTATTTGGTTGATTTCTTGAAATTAAATTCTAATTGTAAAATAGAAATTATTAGCAATGTGAATTTGAAAGAAAGTCAGGAAGCATATTATTTGAGTGTAGAACGCGCAGAAAGTATAAAAAACTATTTGGTGAATTTAGGCATAGATAGTAGTAGAATTATAGCATCGGGGTATGGTAATGTGAATTTTGGTGGAAATTCTTCTGTGTCTGAAATAGAAATACTTTTTAAATAGTAGTGATGAGAAAGATAGAGCTATTGTCGCCAGCAAAAAATCTAGATTATGGAATTGAAGCCATAAATCATGGAGCTGATGCCGTATATATTGGTGCTCCCAAATTTGGGGCTAGGGTGGCAGCAGCAAATACTATTCAAGATATTGGAAAATTGGTGCGGTATGCACATATTTATGGTGCAAAAGTTTATGTGGCATTCAATACATTGTTATTTGATAATGAATTTGACGATGCGATAGCAATGATAAATAGTATTTATTCGGAAGGAGTAGATGCTCTTATTATTCAAGATTTAGGGTTATTAGAAGTCGACTTGCCTCCTATAGCTTTACATGCAAGTACCCAAACTCATAATATAAATATTGATAGAGTAAAATTTTTGTCGAAAGTTGGCTTCGAACGTATAATACTAGGACGCGAATTGTCAATAAATCAAATAAGTAATATTCATTCACAGTTGCCAAATGTAGATTTAGAATCTTTTGTAGGAGGTGCATTATGCGTTAGCTATAGTGGACAGTGTTATCTTAGTCAGTCTATTAACGAGCATAGTGGAAATAGAGGTAATTGCTCACAGCCTTGTAGGTCGTCTTATAATTTGTTTAACGAGCAAGGTAAAATGCTTAAGCATTCGGAACATTTGTTGTCGTTAAAAGATTTTTCGGCAAAGAATCATATTGATGAACTTCTGAGAGCCGGTGTTTCTTCGTTTAAAATAGAGGGTAGGCTTAAAGATTTGAGCTATTTGAAAAATGTAACGGCAAGTTATAGGAAGTTGATAGATGCTGCATTAAATGCTCAAGATGGATATGAAAAGTCATCTTTTGGTATAGTGAATTTTAATTTCGAACCAGATTTAGAACGAACTTTCAATAGAGGATTTACTGATTATTTTTTAGAAGAACGTAAGTCTATGGCATCATTTTCTACTCAAAAATCATTAGGAAAAAGAGTAGGGGAAGTGAAGAAAACATATAAAAATGTTATAGAAACAGATTTTAAGGAAATGCTGACAGCTGGCGATGGTTTATGCTATTTTGATGAGAAAAATCAGTTGCAAGGTTGTTTAGTGAATAGGGTAGAAGGGAATAAAGTTCAAATAAACAAACCAATACAATTGACTAAAGGTACGATATTGTATAGAAACAATGATTATCTATTTGAAAAAAAGCTCAAAAATAAGACTAGTGAACGAAAGATAGTTGTAAATTTTGTTTTGGAACAAAATATTGATGGATATTTACTGCAAGCAAAAGATAGCGAAGGAAACATAGCGTCATTTGAATTAAAAGTAGAAAAAATAGCAGCCTCTAATCCACAACGTGCTGTTGAGCAAATAAAAACTCAATTGTCTAAAACAGGAGATACACCATTTGTGATACAAGATATAGTGTTGAATTTTGTAAATCCATGGTTTATACCGGCTGCTCTGATAAATGAAATGCGGCGTAGTGTGTTAGATAAGCTTGTGGAACTAAGGATAGCAAAAGCAATGCCAATAGCGAGTAAAATACGCTCTAATAACGAACCTTATTTTAAATCAGAAGCTACTTATCTTGAAAATGTAGTAAATAGTCGTTCGGAAGCATTTTACAATAGGCATGGAGCTGAGGTTGTACAATATGGTCTAGAAAGGACAAAAGATTATAAAGATAAAGCATTAATGACTACTAAATATTGTCTTAGGTTTGAACTTGGTCAATGTTTGAAACGTCATAAATTATTACCTGATTATATGTCGAATTTGTATTTGGAAAATGCTGGAAAAAATTATCGATTGCAGTTTAACTGTGCTGAGTGTGAAATGCAAATATTTTTGGAAACAGAAAAGAAGAAAAATAATTAAAGAACTGAAATTTTGAATTAATGTAACCAATAAATAAAATAAATAATGGAACTAAGAAACAATTTGAAAGAGTTGGTGTTTGAAAAAGCAATTTTGAAACGAAAAGTATACAATGCTACAAAAGATACCTTTGAATTATTTAGAAAAACTACGCGAGAAATAATTGAAGCATTTCAAAATAAGTCTCATGAAGATAATGTAGATATACTATTTGAGTTCAAAGATAGAGGCGATTTTGAGTTTGAGGTAAAGTTTGCTGGAGATGTTCTTATATTTATGATGCACACAAATGTTTTTGAATTCTCAAGAAATCACGATGTGATGAAAACATCATATGTAAAGGATGATACTAGTAGATCTTATTGTGGAGTTATACATATCTATAATTTCTTGGCTGATTCGTTTGCTTACAATAGATATAATGATTTAGGATATATGATAGGTCGTATGTTTGTGAATTATGAAAACCATTACTTTATTGAAGGGAAAAGAGAATTAGGAATGTTATATAATAACTTTAATACTGCAAAAGTGACTAAAGAGGCTGTGTTAGAGATAATTGAATCGGCAATTGCATATACTACCAATTTTGACCTCCTAACTCCACCTTACGATGAGGTAAAAATGGTTTCTGTAGCAGAAATGAAGGAGTCTTTTGATAGAAAAATGATAGTAACAGGGAAAAGATTAGGTTTTCGTTTTCAAGCAGATACAGATTAATGAAATAAAAAAAAAGCATTTTTTGTAAAAAAAATTTGGTAGGTTCGAAAATTCTTAGTAATTTTGCAACCGCAAACGAGAGAAAAAGGGCTCTAAAAACTGAAAAGAAGCGGAGTTAAGTTTGTTGAATTTTGGTCCGTTCGTCTAGCTGGTTAGGACGCAAGATTTTCATTCTTGAAATCAGGGGTTCGAATCCCCTACGGACTACTAAAAATATAAAATAGAGAAATGGCAAATCATAAATCGTCGAAGAAAAGAATTCGCTCTTGCGAAAGAAAAAGAATAGAAAATAGATACTACGCAAAGACTATGCGTAACGCATTGCGTGATTTCAGAGCTTTAGAAGAAAAAGCTGTAGCTGTAGAACGCTTACCAAAAATGATGTCGATCATAGATAAATTAGCTAAACGTTCAGTTATACACAAAAATAAAGCGGCTAATTTGAAATCAAAATTGATGCGCAAAGTTAATGTAATGTAGTTCTGAAGAAGATATATCGTCTTTCAATAGAAGAAGACAGCCCAAAAGTGTGAGTGATTTGATATAACGTGTTTAAAATTTTAAAGAGGGGTTTGGGTGAGGCTGAGAAATTTTTTGAGAAAGACACTTAATATGAAAACAAGAAATTAACGATATAAAGTTAACATTACAGTTGGTCCGTTCGTCTAGCTGGTTAGGACGCAAGATTTTCATTCTTGAAATCAGGGGTTCGAATCCCCTACGGACTACTAAAAATTGTGTTGTGCTTAGTTGTTCAAGAAAAATGGGTTTTGTAGTCCTTACAGAATCCTTTTTCTTTTAGAGATGGAATCCTTATCTCCTTTTCCATCTCTTTTTTTATGCCTTATTTTTGACTAAATTTTAAATGTCTTCAAAATTTTATTCGTATCCATTGCAAAAAATGTTGTTGTAAAGTTACAAAGTTTTTCACAAGTATGCAAATGTTTATCCTTTTTAGAAGCAAATTTTATTCTCTTTCTATATATGGAAAATAGTTTTTGAAAAACTCGTTTTGTAATTCCGCTGTTTTTTTGTATCTTTGTACGTTTAATTACATTCAGAATATTACATTTAAAATATAAAAAATCAACATATTATGGAAATAGCGCCAAAATATAATCCATCAACAACCGAAGATAAATGGTATGCACAATGGATGAAATTGAATTTATTTGCATCAAAACCTGATAGTCGCGAACCTTATACAGTGGTAATACCACCACCAAACGTTACAGGTGTTTTGCACATGGGACACATGCTGAACAATACTATTCAAGATATATTGGTACGTAGAGCTCGTATGCAAGGTAAAAATGCTTGTTGGGTTCCAGGTACCGACCATGCTTCTATTGCGACAGAAGCCAAAGTGGTAGCTAAACTAAAACAAGAAGGCATAGACAAACGTGATTTGAGCCGCGACGATTTTATGAAACACGCATGGGAATGGAAAGAAAAACATGGTGGCATAATATTGGAACAACTTAAAAAACTTGGTGCTTCGTGCGATTGGAGTCGTACTCGTTTTACTATGGATCCTGCTCTATACGATTCGGTAATAAAAGTATTTGTAGATTTATACAATAAAGGTCTTATATATCGTGGAGTACGCATGGTTAACTGGGATCCTAGCGCACTTACTGCTGTTTCTGATGAAGAGGTAATATACAAAGAAAGTCAATCCAAACTATATTATTTACGCTATTTCATCGAAGGTACAAACGAATATCTTACAGTAGCAACCACACGTCCTGAAACTATTTTGGGAGATACTGCTGTGTGTGTTCACCCTGAAGATGAACGTTACCAACATTTGAAAGGCAAAAGAGTGATAGTGCCAAGTGTTGGACGTAGTGTGCCTATCATAATGGATGAATATGTAGATCGCGAATTTGGTACAGGTTGTTTAAAAATAACTCCTGCCCACGACATCAACGACTACAATATTGGCTTGAAACATAAACTAGACAGCATCGATATCTTCAACGATAATGGTACATTGAACGACAATGGTATGCAGTACAAAGGTATGGACAGATTCGTTGTAAGAAAACAAATAGTGAAAGACCTTGAAGCATTTGAGCTTATAGAAAAAATCGAAGACTATACCAACAAGGTAGGTCATTCGGAACGTACCGATGCTGTGATAGAGCCTAAACTATCGGCACAATGGTTTATGAAAATGGAAGATTTGGCAAAAGTAGCATTAGAGGTAGTTGAAAATGACACTATCCAGTTCCACCCTGCCAAATTCAAAAATACATATCGCCACTGGATGGAAAATGTAAAAGATTGGTGTATAAGCCGTCAATTGTGGTGGGGACAACGTATACCTGCCTTCTATCTTCCAAACAAAGAAGTGGTGGTCGCCGAAACTCGCGAAGCTGCATACGCTTTGGCTGTAGAACGTTATGGTAAAGACATCTGCACTATCGATGAGATGGTACAAGACGAAGATGTATTGGATACATGGTTTAGCTCGTGGTTGTGGCCTATATCGGTATTTGATGGTATACGCAACCCGGACAACGAAGATATAAAATATTACTACCCTACTTCCGACCTTATAACAGGACCGGATATCATTTTCTTCTGGGTGGCACGTATGATAATGGCAGGCGAAGAATATCGTCGCGAAGTACCTTTCAAAAACGTATACTTTACAGGTATAGTACGCGATAAATTGGGACGCAAAATGTCTAAATCGTTAGGCAATTCCCCCGATCCTATCGAACTTATAAATAAATATGGTGCAGATGGTGTACGCGTAGGTATGCTACTTACAGCTCCTGCCGGAAACGATTTACCTTTCGATGATTCGTTGTGCGAACAAGGACGTAACTTCAGCAACAAAATATGGAACGCTCTTCGTTTGGTAAAAGGTTGGGAAGTAAACGAAAGCCTAGCACAACCTGAAGTGAATAAAATAGCTATAGAATGGTTTGAAAACCACCTATCTGCCAGTTTGGCTGAGATAGAAGATTGTTTTGCAAAATATCGTCTTAGCGATGCTCTTATGGGTACATACAAATTGGTATGGGACGATTTCTGCTCGTGGTATTTGGAAATAATAAAACCTGCATACCAACAACCTATAGACAAAGCAACATACGAAGCGACTTTAGACCTATTTGAAAAACTTATGTGTATGTTGCACCCATTTATGCCTTTCATCACAGAAGAAATATGGCACATACTACGCCAACGCAACGACGACGAAAGCATAATGGTGGCACAAATGCCCAAAGCCGCAGAATACAATGCCGATTTGTTGCAACGTTTTGCAGTGGCAAAAGAAACTATCATTGGCTTGCGTGGTCTTAGAAATTCTAAGGGTATGTCGCCAAAAGAAATGTTGGAACTTTACATAAAGAAAAACGCCGACGATACTTTGTTCGACGATATGATAGCCAAACTATGCAATTTGTCCAAAATAGAATATGTAAACACAAAAGTAGAAAATGCTTTATCGTTTATGGTTGGAACAGTTGAATGCTTCGTGCCTTTCACCCAAAATATCGATAAAGATGCTGAACTTAAGAAATTGGAAGACGAGTTAGAATACACTCAAGGTTTCTTACAGTCGGTAATGAAAAAGCTTTCAAACGAACGCTTTGTAAGTGGAGCACCTGATAAGGTAGTGGCTATAGAACGTCAAAAACAAGCCGATGCCGAACAAAAAATCAAAGCACTTGAAGAGCAGATAGCTGCACTTAAAGCATAAAAAACAGGTAATAAACATAAATTGGTCAAACAATATAAAACATAAATAATATCATGAGTAAGATAGTTTGTGTAACAGGAGCAACATCGGGTATAGGCAAAGCTACAGCCGAAATTTTTGCTACCAATGGATATAACCTTATCATAACAGGACGCAGAAAAGAAAAACTTGAAGAATTCGGAAAAGAGCTTGTCGAAAAATACAATATAGACCTTATAGCTCTTAATTTCGATGTGCGCAACAAAGAAGCCGTAGACAAAGCTTTCGACAGCCTGCCTGAAGGTTGGAGAAATATAGATATTCTTGTAAACAACGCAGGCCTTGCCGTAGGCTTGGGTCCTATACAAGAAGGAGTGATAGACGATTGGGAACGTATGATAGACACGAACGTGAAAGGACTATTATATGTAAGTCGTAAAGTATTACCATGGCTTGTAGAACGCAAAAAAGGACATGTATTCAACATTGCATCTATAGCAGGAAAAGAAACCTACTTGAATGGTAACGTATATTGTGCCACAAAGAGTGCTGTAGACAGCTTATCCAGAGCTATGCGTATGGATATGGTGCCTTATGGCATAAAAGTAACCAACATTGCACCGGGCGCTGTTGAAACAGAATTCTCTGTTGTTCGTTTCAAAGGCGACCAAGAACGTGCCGATAATGTATACAAAGGCTACGAACCTCTTACAGGAAAAGACATTGCTGATACCATATATTATGTGGCTACTTTGCCCGAGCATGTTTGTATAAATGATCTATTGATAACTCCAAAAGCACAAGCATCGGCTTGTATATTCCACAAAGAATAAAGTTTACACTATAAAACAAAAAAAAGAAGGCGAATCATCGGTGTTGATGTTCGCCTTTTTTTATTTCAAAAAAATAATTTACTTTAACTTATTCAGCCTCTACTGTTTCGGCTTGAGCTTCCATTTCTTCGCGTATTTTGTCGGGATTTTCGTCTATCAGCTCTTTTTCCAACAATAAATCGTACCAGCTCAAAGCTTTCTTTACGTCAGAAGGATAAACACGTTCTTCGTCCATATCCGGCAACATTTCCGAAAAGTAAGCATACAAATCCTTTACCGATACTTTTTTGTAGTTGATGCTGACTTTTCCCTTATTTTCTTTGTTGTAGATATTTCTAAATACTTCAGACAATGGGTAGTCATCACCATTAGTAAACATGCATATCTCGCTCAACGAGCTTATTTTGTCATTCTTAAAAGCTGGAGTACGTTTTCCGTCCAACAACGACTCTACTACAGCACCTGTCTTAGTTTGAGAAACTAGTTTAAATAAACCTGGTTTTCCTGCTATCGCTAAAATATTGCTTAAATCCATTTTTATAGTATTTACATTTTTTTCGTTTCCAAAACGTAATTTATAACTAAAAAGTATATACAAAGGGCAAAATATTTTCTTTTTTTTCTTTTAACAGCGTTGCAAATCTTGCTACAAAAAACATATTATGCCTCTAAGTTGTTGTAAAAAAGCAATGTTTAAAAGAAAAGAATAGTAGGCGCTCAGCACATAGTTTATATAATTTTTTTTGCCTATATTATATATATAGTGTAATTTGGGGTAAAAATAATACATTTGTTGCATTACACCCAAAAAGTAAAAAAAATGTTTTTATAGACTGTTGAAAACAAAGATATTAGACCTATTGTGAAAGATTTTTTAGTCGAAAATGGAAAAATAATTATCAAAAATGCCAAAAAAAAAGTAATTTTGAAAAGAAAATTGCGAAGTTGTTTTCTGTATAAAACACTGATAGCAAGACTATAAATAAATATTACAAACTTAAAAAAACATCAATATATGTCAGGACATAATAAATGGTCTAAGATAAAAAGACAAAAAGGAGCAGCCGATGCTAAACGCTCAAAAGCATTTTCAAGAATATTAAAAGAAGTAACTGTAGCAGTAAAAGAAAGTGGTCCCGATCCTGATGGTAACCCACGTTTGCGTTTGCTGATGCAAAATGCCAAGGGTGTTAATATGCCTAAAGACACATTGATGAGAGCTATCAGCAAAGCAAGCGACAAAGATTCTGCTGCTTTGCAAGAACTTACTTTCGAATGCTATGCTCCTCATGGTATTGCTCTATTCATCGAATGTTTGACCGACAACAATATGCGTTCGGTAGCCAACGTACGTTCTATTATGAACAAATTCGGTGGTACACTTGGAACTAATGGTTCGTTAGGTTTTATTTTTGATCGTAAAGGTGTGTTCGTATTGCCTAAAAAAGCCGATATGGACATGGAAATGCTTGAAATGGAACTTATCGATGCAGGTTTGGAAGAAATGGAAGTGGATGAAGAATACATCACTCTATACACTGCCATGGAAGACTTTGGTGCTATGGTAAAGAAACTTGAAGATATGAAACTTGAAGTAGAAAATGCAGAACTTCAACGTATACCTAACACTACCAAAGCTCTTGACGAAGAGTCGATAAGAAAAGTAATGAAGATTGTAGATCTTTTGGAAGACGACGACGATGTACAAGCTGTATATCACGATATGGAAATTCCTGAAGATTTCGACGCAGAATAATTCATAAAGCATTTATCTGTATACTATAGCAGGCTGCAAAACATACAATACTCTGCTGCCTGCTATTTGTTTTTTTAATTCCCAAACACAAACTATGGCAAAGTTATACTTAGTACCGACCCCTGTAGGCAATTTGGCCGATATGACCTATCGTGCCGTTACCGTTCTTCGCGAGGTGGATTTGATATTGGCCGAAGACACTCGCACATCCAAAACCCTACTGCAACACTATCAGATAGACACACCCATGCAGTCGAACCATAAATACAACGAACACCAAAAGTTGTCGCAGATAATAAACAGATTGCATGCCGGCGAAAACATTGCAGTAATAACCGATGCCGGTACTCCCGGTATATCCGACCCCGGCTTTCTTGTGGTTCGCGAATGCGTGAAAGAAGGTATCGATGTAGAAACATTGCCCGGAGCCACAGCCTTTGTGCCCGCGTTGGTCAACTCGGGGCTGCCTTGCGACCGCTTTGTGTTCGAGGGATTCCTGCCGCAAAAGAAGGGCCGACAAACAAAACTAAACTCGTTGACAGACTGCAAATACACGATGGTGTTTTACGAGTCGCCGTTCCGATTGGTAAAGACCTTGGAGCAGCTGGCCGAAGTGTTGGGAGCCGACCGAAGGGCTGCCGTATGCCGCGAGATAACCAAGCTGCACGAAGAAACACAGCGTGGAACCCTTAGCGAATTGGCACAACACTATACCGAAAAGGGTGTGAAAGGAGAGATAGTAATAATAGTAGCAGGATTGGAGGAATAAACCTACACGATACTGCAAATACCGCCGCTGGTGGCTACGCACCACCCTACCCATATCGCTGCAATTCCACCACGTGCAGATGGACGGTGGCGAAGCAGCTGCATTCCTCGATATCCTACAGAAAGAAATAAAACAAATAAAGGAGTAAAACTAAAAGGAGGGCATCATTGAAAGTCGATTTATAAACTTATACGGCAACTGTATGTATTACAATGTGGTTGTCGTAGGGGGATTTAATGCTTTTCTTTTACTAAACTTTTAAAGACAAATATATTTTATATTTATTATTCACCCGTTGGTTGAATTATTCTAGAGCATATTTGATATGACCAATTGGTTTTCCTAATGAATAATTGACATATTGCATAATAGTGAAAGTACTTATTTTGCTAATAATTCTAGTCATAAATCCCTCTATTTGTTTTGCATAGTTTCTATTAAGCATGAATTGGTCAACGAATTGCGAGAAATCAGTTTCGATACGTTTTCTAGCTTTTGTATAAGCTATAATGTTGGTTTCCAGTCTTTTTGATTCGATCTATAAGGTACTTCCAACTCTATTTTAGCTTCTTCGAATAGATTCAATTGCATAGTTTTACTGATGTATCCTCTATCTCCAATTATTGTGCAATCATGATAATCATATTTTACATCATTTAGATAATTGATGTCATGAGTGTTAGCTTTTGTAATATCATAAGAATGAATAACACCACTAAGACCGCAAACTGCATGTAACTTATATCCGTAATAGTAGATGTTTTGAGATGCACAATATCCAAAAGAAGGAGCAGTGTCGTCGTTCTTTTTACCTAATTTACACTTTGATGCTCTGGATTTTCTACGAACTTCAATTGGTTTAGAATCAATGCAAAAGTATGTTTCATTTTCATCGATTTCATTAGCAATACGTTCTCTTATTATATTACATAATTTACTGGTTCTCTTACGTCGGGCATTGTATTGTCGCCTTGAAATAAGGTTTGGAAATTCATTCTTATATGATTAAAGCCATGAATAAACAATTTTCACTATCAATGCTCATAGCTTCAGCTGTTAATGAAAGAGCAATCACTTCAAGGTCTGAAAACTTAGGTACAACGCCTCTTTTGGTTGTATTTCCAAGTTCGTTGACTAAATTTTTTGAGTATTGTTTGCATATCTCAAGGATTTTTCCGTATTTTATATAAAAGTTGTGTATCATATCAATTATAGGTATTTGATTGATTTTCACTGTAAAAATACGAAAAAATAATTGATATGCACAACTTTTTCTATAGAAAATTTAAAGATTTTAATTCAACCAATGGGTTATTATTCGAATAAAATATCCCAATTCGGTATTTTAGTATTTTTACCATCTTTATAGGTAATCTTACAGACTAAATCATTAGTAGCTTTCGCTACATTATTTTCCCAATGTAAAGCTTGGAGATTTGAAATATCATCTGTTCCTCCTTTTGAAATAGGTTTAATATGGTCTATTTCCCATCCATATTCACTATTGCGATTTCCATACTCTTTTCGCAGTATTTTAGCATTACATTTATCCATTCTAACAACATTTGGATTTTCATTTTGAACAACTTTTGCATTGTTCCATACTTTTTGAATAGTATCTTCTGTAAACATATAATTACTTTTTAATTAGTTAATAAATTACTATAATTATTTATATGCAAGTATATATAAAATTCCGTACATGTACAAATATTTATAATTTATTTAATTTCATTAGTGTATTGTAACTGAATCTTGGTTAGAAAAATATATTTAAATTAATACTCTTTTCCCATTTTGTAATAGAATTTATAGTTATTATATTTAATAGACAGAATGACCTGTTGGGAGTATAAATTGGTAATTTTTATACTTTTAAATTGTAAAATTGTAGCAAATTTTTAAATACAAATAAAAATACTACGGGCAGAGGAATTAATTTGCATTACGAGTTAGATTTATTTACAATACCTAAGAATAAAACAGACATAGGGAGAATTCAGATTACATTATTGAGAGATTTTAAGTCTATATATTAATCGATAATTACACTATATAAATATATTAGAACACCTTTTATATCTTGAGCCGATTTATAGCAAGGTTTAAATATATGTAATTTAATTCATCCACATGGTGAGTTGATATATTGATAAACCAAACTTTTACATTTTGAACTCGAATTTAAATCTTGTTTGGACAGAGGTGAAATAATATAAGATAATGTCATACTTACCACTTAATGTTATTTACATCAAAATCATAATCAAATGTACCATCCTTTGTTATATATCCATATGGGCGACATTGAAATTTAAATATACTATATTCTTTTCCATTTAAAGGAATATCAGATATTATATTTTCAATTTCCTTTATAAAATTAGGTCTATTACATTTTTGATAAAATATTTTATCATAGGCAAGTTGAATATCGGATTTTCTTATTTTCTGCCATTCATTATCTACAAAGTAATAATTATCCATTCCCATAGATTTCCATTTCTCATATTCATATTTCTCATCATAAATTCTAACTATACTTTCAGATAATTCATATGGAATGGATATTTTTAGTGAATAATTTAAGATTTCAACTTCAATATCAGGTTTTATAAATTTGATATTTACATCCTTGGGTATGGTGTTTCTATATGGTTCGCACATAGGTTTTGAATGAGTCTTTTTTAATTTATTTAAATCAATATCCAATAATTTGGAAATAAGTATAAAATATTCTTCTTCGAAAACATACTTTATTTTTGTTTCGGATACAATGACTATATAGTTTCGATAATCAGACACAACACCAACTTTACATCTACCATCTTTGAATTTTGTTAATGGTTCTATTTTTTTTCGGATACTGAAAATCTTTTTTTGATTTTCAGTATCAAAAAAAGTATTTCCACACAAGATATGCCCATTTTCGTTTACATATCTTTCAACGCCTTTATATCCTTTATATTTCAAGAAATTATAATTTTCCCATGATGGATCATCATAATCTTCGTAAGGAAATTCTCTATTTCTTAAGATATTAATATACTGCAATGGGTTAAATATATATTCATCATGATTAGTAATATCAAATAATGTGTTAGTGTATAGCGAAATATTTTCTCCTAAATCAAGAACATATTTTCCTTCATCTTCTTTCATTTTATCTAAATACTCATCCTTATTTATTTCCTGTCCATTTTCATTTAATATATATTTCACAACAGGCCTTAAAAGACATAATTTGTTTATATCTTTTCCAGGGAAAGTCATATAACGATATCGTTCCATTTGAACAAAATAATAGTATCCATTTAAAAATCTATGAAGTGAAGACCACAGAGTCAACATTCCATTTGGATTATAAATAGTTTTTCCATTTGCATCAACTAAGCAGTATTCATAGTATTCTGAACATCCATAACCATGTTTGGACCTTGCAATAGCTATTCCTTTACGAAAATTGCTAACTATTTCTTTTGAATTATTGTTCATTTTTATTATTGTTTATTTGGTACGAATTTAATCCTACATCTAAAAAGTTATATATTTTATTTATAGTGTGTAAATCAATAAAATGCAAAAAAAAAGATATTATGTAAATACTTATGCAAAGTACCGAAAAATTCTTTAGATATGCAAATATTTTTTTGAATAAATTGCATTTTATTCGAAACATGTGGCTATGATGCGTGAAAAAGACATGCTATTGATTGGCAACTACAGCGTTGCGAAACACTGCACAGCAAAGGAACGCAGCCTCGGGAGTATGCAGCTTATGTGCACCAAGGCTGCAGCCCAATAGAAATGCCTTGCCACCGGATGGCTACGCACCACCCTGCCCATATCCCTACAGTTCCACCACGTGCAGACAGGACGGCGGCGAAGCAGCTGCATTCCTCGATATCCTACAGAAAGAAATAAAACAGATAAAGGCATAAAAACAAAAAAGGTGCAACATTTATGCCGCACCTTTTTCCTTTATTATTTATTTCCACTTTGCTCCAACGCCCTTTGGTAATCCTCTTCGGTGATGGTGTAGGTGGCTTGTCCGTTGACATAAGAATCATAATCATATTCTATAATCCAAGACTTCCCATTCAATATATTATGTTTCCGTGGAACATAATAAAGTTCTCCTCCTTCTCTTACTCTAAAATGTTTCAATACTATACTATCATTAAATATTATATTTACAGTATCTTTCTGAAAATAAAAGTATGGAAATGCATTATCAAAATCGTAAGTATTTCCCAGCAATATTGTTTTACCCGAAGCAATAGAAAGATTATCCACCACTACATTTGCCTCTGTAGCATTGGATATATATATTCTTTCATCGATGACGTACTCATCTTCGCACGAAATAAACAATATCATCAAAGCTGCCAATGTATATAAGCCATATCTTTTCATAAGTCTATATCTTTCATTATTTATATAGTTGTCATTTCCAAAGCTCTTTGACAATCTTCGTCGTTAAAAGTATAAACCGCCCAACTACTCCACGAATCACCGTTATAGCCGGTTTGCCACGAATCGGCATCAAGAATATTGTGTTCCGAAGGAATATATACAAAACCACTGTCGGTTCGCAACAAAACATGCCTAAATATCACACTCTCGTTGAATATCATAAAGGCTGTATCATTGGAAAAATATACCGTTGGAAAATCTTCTACTCCTAAGCCATGGTCAATAATTTCTAATATTATTTTTTGTCCGGGTTTAATACGAATATTATCAAGTTGAATATTCTTTGCGGTGGAATTTAATACATAAAGAGTTTTTGATGTATTACATTCTGCATTTCCCATCGAACCTCCATCACGTGTGCAATCAGGCTTGCACGAGAATAGTACCATACTTGAAACAAGTATATATGTATATAACTTTTTCATATCCTTTTATTTTTAAAATCCAAAACCTTCATAATTATCTACAAGTTCATCAATCTGTGCTTCGGTTGTTCCATGAAGAAGATTGGCTTTAAGGGTTTGCCTTAATCCTGACATGTTCTTAGATTGCGCCATAATACTTTGCAACTGCCAATGTTATCAAGACGATAAAAAATACCCTTTTTAGAATTATAGCTTTTCTACAGATTTAAATTTATAAAGACTAAAATTACAATCCACATCCGGTCCTACTGATTCATACACACACTTTACTACTGCCGAAACTATCACTGTATCTCCCGGTTTAAACTCAGAAGGAATATTGCCGGTAATAACAAAAGGAAGTTCTGAATCTGAGGATTTAAAATAACCCTTAATCTCTTTATTAACCTGACAATGCTCTTCGAATGGTTCGTTGAAATATACAAACGTTCCTTGGAGTTCTTCCCCTTTTTCGCAGCTGCTAATGCTTAGCATTCCTACGGATGCCAGTGCCAATAAAGCGGTTTTTAAAACTAACTTTTTCATAATAGGTAAGTTTTAATGGTTAATAATTATTTCGGGAACATCGTATATTTGATGCATACAGGGACATGCCCTTGATTGTAAAGAGTCGGGTAAAATTTCGAATGTTCCAGAAATTACATCACCAACTGTTGCACTATCTTGCGAAATAGAGTAGGTCTTAACAACATTCGTATATTGGATGCCATTTTCAAGCAAACTATCTCCAATATTGTTAGGATTATAGACATCTATTAAAAAACCTACAATTTCGTTAGTGCAAATTTCTGAACCAATAATTTCTCCCTTAAATTCAGTAGATTTTGCATTATTTACATCTTCTTTCTCTTTTTCGCAGCTGCTAACACTGAACATTCCTACAACTGCCAATGCCAATAGGGCAAATTTTAAACATACTTTCTTCATAAGATAATAATTTTAAATTAGTTATATGGTTGTTTAACATTGAAAAGGCCAACCTTTTCGACCGCAAATATACACATTATTTTTTGATTGCCAAATATTTTTTTGAATAAATTGCTACAGAAAAGCAAATTACGCAGAGGTTCTTTCTGCGACTAATCCTATGTTGCGCAGCGTGGAACTTTTAGAGGTTGCCCAGACCGGTTTTTCCCCAATGCCTGAAACATCTTTTGCTGTGTTCGAAAATACTTTTTAGTTTGTTCGGACAAAATGGTATCGAAAGTGCTATAAATATAATATTAAGAGTACTGAAGATATAGTATAGAAAGTATTGTACCGATTGTATGCAAGTGCCACAGGCATTACATGCGAGCGGCACTTGCATATAATGCGAGTGGCACTTGTACGATATGCGAGTGGCACTCGCAGATTAGCCATACAGTAGTTTCGATAGTATTATTGCAGTACTTTCTATATCATCATTACAGCACTTTCGTCACTATCATTCTCGAACACTATAAAAAGTGTTTCCGAACAAACGAAAAAGTGTTTCCGAAGGAAATGAAAAACCTGTATGGTATAAACAAAAAACCTTTTGTCACGATGGCAGCAAAAGGTTTTTATGTTGTTTGGGTGTTTCTACCCTTTTTGTGTTTTTATGTGGTTGGGAGTTCGTTTACTCTCAGTCGTAGTTATAATAGTGTTTGACTTGTTTTTTGGGCTTTGGGAATAAGTCTGATAGATATTTCCAAAGGTTGGTTCTGTCCCAACAAGAGTAATTGGAGTGGTAGGACGAATTATGACTGTATTCAAACCAATAGCGATTGCCATCTATCAGAGAGCCTCTTTCGTTCCAAGGAAGACTATCGATGGCAGCAGCCAAATGTACTATCGTGTTCCATTGTTCTTCTGTAAGTTGTTTCTTCTCATAATTGTACTGAACGATATGTCTCAACGACTTTATTCTTGAATATTCGTCGTACACCGAACGGTATTCGGCCATTGGTTGCTCGTTATCCTTATATACACGTATTATAGTCCGGTTTCCGTGAGGCAGATGCGTAACCGTCAGTCTCAACACAGTGTCCTGTTGTTGTTTCCAAAGTTTAGGTTCATCCAAGTCGCGGAAAAGGTTGGTGTAATGCTTGCAATGCCGCAAAGCCCACTTTGCATGAGGATAAAGATACTGGGTGTAGTTGGTTTGCCATCCGGCTCCCAAATCACAGTAAGTGCCGCTTTGCAAAGGCATGTAAAAATCCGAAGTGTCGGGAGGTGCAATTGTATAGTCGTGAGGAAAGCCCAAAGCGTGTTCGAGCTGCACTATGGGGAAATATAAATATTCCATATCGTCTTTCCAATAAAGGCGACGAAAGATAGCTAAAGCACTATCGGCACCATAAGGGAAAAGCAAAGTTCGCGGTGTTGAATTGTTTTCCACAAAAGGATGATATGAGTCGTAGGGAGAAGAAGTACCGCCATGATAGTAAACGAAATCCGAATAATAAACCTCGGCACTATCTTCGGCTGTTTGGGCCTTTTGTAGTTCATTTATAAAATAAGCATGTGCAATACTATCGCTCTGTGCCGATACTTGTGTGGCAATGTTTGCCAACACCATGCATATAATCAGTATCTTTTTCACCGCTTACACTGTTTTTTGTTTTGGTTCTGTGTTTTTCTTCAAAAGTATTTTCCCTGCCAGGTGTCGCGTTGCTTCATTCGGTTTTCTACCAGCACGGGAATCTTTTCGTTGCGTATCAGTCCCCATGCCGATGTTACTTGGTAGCGAGGAGGCACCTCGCCGGCAAAGCGTTCCACCACTATATCGGGGCGTAGGTGTTCGAGAAAGTCGATAACGAAATCGATGTAATCGTCCAGTTCGAAGAACGAATACTTGTCGGGGTGCAAGGCATAGTCCTTTTCCATAAGGGAGCCTTTAAGTATCTGCAGCTGATGGAACTTGAGCGAGTGCAGTGGCAAGTCGGAAAGTATTTGAGCTTGAGCCAATATCTCTTCGCGGCTTTCGCCCGGCAGTCCGAATATCAGATGTCCGCCCACATGCAGTCCGCGTTCGGCGGTAGCCTTTATAGCCTCGACTGTGGTTTGGAAGTCGTGCCCGCGATTGATGGTCTTCAGTGTTTTGTCGTAGCAGCTTTCTATGCCGTATTCCACAGTTATGTAATAGTCTTTGGAAAGTTGTTGCAGGTAGTCGAGCTTTTGTTCGTCAATGCAGTCGGGGCGTGTGCCTATCACCAAGCCAATCACCTTTGGGTGCGAGAGGGCTTCGGAGTATAAGCGTTGCATCTTCTCCAACGGGCCGTAGGTGTTGGAATAGGCTTGGAAGTATGCCAGGTATTCGCACGACTTTTTATATCTCCATTCGTGAAACTCTATACCCTCGTCCAGCTGTTGAGTAATGCTTTTGGAAGGTTGGCAATATGAAGGGTTGAAGGCATCGTTGTTGCAGAATGTACAACCGCCCACGCTCTTGCTGCCATCGCGGTTGGGGCAGGTAAAGCCTGCGTCGATCGAGAGCTTTTGCACGCGGCCTCCGAAGTGTTTTTTAAAGTAGTTGGAGTAAGCGTTATAACGGCGTTCGTGTCCCCACGGAAATACGATGGTATTGTTACTCATTGGAAGTCAATATATCTACTATATGTTTACACTTAATGTTTAGTTTGGCTTTGTTTATATACGACTGCAAGTGCAGCAGGCAACCCATGTCGGTCGATGTTATGTATTCGGCACCTTTGTCTATGGCTTCTTGTATCTTTATCTTTGCCAGGTGTGTAGATACGGGCTCGAATATCGAAGCGAAACTTTCTCCAAAGCCGCAGCTTACATTTTCAGAGTTTAGTTTCACCAATTTAAGTCCTTCCACTTTTTGCAAAAGCAACCTTGGTTCCAGATACAATCCGCAGTCGTTGAACGAAGAGCCGTCGTCGACAAAAGCCACTGTGTGTGGAAATTTGGCACCCAAATCCAGCTTCTTTACTACATGTACCAAAAATTCTGTTATGTCGAATATTCGATTCACATAGTTGGAATAGGTGTTGTGATAGGCCGAATTGTAGTAAAGCTTTCCGAAGTAGCGTTTCATGTACGAAGTGCACGAACTGGAACATCCTACAATATAGTCGGCGGCCGAGAAGTTGTTCATAAACATCTCACCCAATTGTTTAGCGGTATCTTTGTCGCCTTCGTAGTATGCTATCTTGCCACAGCATGTTTGTTCCAACGGATAGTCCACCTCGACACCCACCTGCGTCAGCAGTTCTATGAGGTTGAACCCGGTTTGTGGTGCAAACTGGTCGACACTGCATGGTATAAACACACTTGCTTTCATTTTCTGCCTATCATTATATATATATTGTATGAAAACCCGATACTATTCGAACGATTGGCGTATTTCGTTTTTCAAAAACTCCAAAGCCGAATCGATAGGATTTTGTTTTGCTATGCTTTCAAAAACTACACCTACCAAGTTGGATATATCGGTAGTGCCTTCCATCTTTACGGCAGCCGAATTTATTACGTTTATCATTTCTTCTTTGGCACCTTTCACACGGCTCCATGCTTCGGACGATACATATATTTGTTGCGAAAGATTGTGTTCAAACTCGTCGCGGATATTTTTTGTCATCACGCCTTGAAGAACTCTCAAATCCATACCGGGTTGGTAGCAGCGAAGCACCAAACTGTTTGGCGATATGCGTTCCAAAAACAATGCCAAACGTTCGTAGGCTTGCAATCTTATTGGGTTTACTACTTTAAGAGTTTCCAACGATTGTGCTTTACGCAACTCTACCAATGCTTTTTTCTGTTCGTTGTCTACAAAGCGTTTGATAACGAAATATGCAAAAATTCCCATCACTCCCGACGAAAGCAAACATGCAACAATTGTCCAAATAATACTCGACATAATAATTTAGTTTTTAATCTTTTAATCTCTTTTACTGTTTGTAAATAATAGCATCTGAGGTGCCAATATTTTTTTATTTATAGGACTACAAAGTTACTATGTTTTTTCTCCTCTGTGGCACTTGTATCGAAAAAAATATCAACAGCCTGATATTTATAACAACCAAAGGCTGTTTTAAGGAGCTGCAATCCGAAGTTTGTCGGTATGTTTTTGCACATTTGTTGGTGGCAAATCGGAGTGTAATTTGCCGCTTGTCCGAGTGGTGATTTTACCCTCGAAGAAGGAGTTTATATTCCATCGCGATGATGATATACCGCCATCACGATGACAGTATACCGTCGTCGCGATGACAATATACCGCCATCGGGATGTAATAAAACTGCAAAAACCGTAGGGTGAAAATAACTTTTTGTAACTTTTTGTTGACAGAGAAGCAGGGTGCTATCTTGCTATGTAAGTTGCTGTTTAATATTTAGATATGTGTATAAATATTTCACGCCACAATAGTGAAAAGTAATTTTGTAACAAAAACGTAACAATTTAGAAACATCATTTTAATGTTTTTGTATTTACTTTGCACACAAATAGCACATAACGATATATAGCCTACAAAGCTGTATATTATATTATTAACTTTATAAAGATATTTGATAGAATGAATGTTTTTTCTATTTTAGTAGGATTGTTGGAAATACTGGGGGCTTTGGGTATATTCCTCTACGGTATGAAACTTATGAGCGACTCGCTTCAGAAAATAGCGGGCAACAAAATGCGTAACATCTTGTCGCGCATGACTTCGAAACCATTTAATGGTATATTAACGGGTGCTTTTGCCACCACAGTTATTCAATCGTCGAGTGCCACTATAGTGATGGTGGTTAGTTTTGTCAATGCCGGTTTGTTGTCGTTGGCAGGTGCTGTGGCTGTTATTATGGGCGCCAACATTGGTACTACAATTACAGCATGGGTTATCTCGTTGTTGGGACTTAAATTTTCTATGGCCGACTTGGCTATACCTTTGGTGGCTATTGCCATACCATTTATATTTTCTAAACACAGCAAACGCAAATCGATAGGTGAATTGATAATAGGCTTTTCGCTACTGTTTCTTGGTATCGAGTTTATGAAAGCTGCCATGCCGGACATTAATCAATATCCTCATGTATTGGAGTTTATAGCACAATATTCCAATTATGGCTATGGTTCGATATTGTTGTTTGTGCTTATAGGTACAATACTTACTTTGGTAATGCAATCGTCGAGTGCCACTATGGCTATCACTTTGGTGATGTGTAGCCAAGGTTGGATTTCTTTCGAAGTGGGTGCTGCAATGGTACTTGGCGAGAATATAGGTACTACCATTACAGCCAACCTTGCCGCTATGGTGGCCAACAATTCGGCAAAGAAGGCTGCTCTTTCGCATTTGGTGTTCAATATCATAGGTGTGATATGGATGCTAATAGTATTTTATCCGTTCACCAAACTTATTGCTTATATAACAGTCCAAATGGAAGGCACATCGCCATTTGTTGATGCTCTTGCAATACCTGTGGCATTATCGCTATTCCACTCTATATTCAATATCATAAACACTTCGCTATTGGTATGGTTTATACCGGGAATAATAAAGATAGTGAATATGATTATCAAACCTGCCAAGGAAGAAGATGAAAGTTTCCGCCTACAATATATTCCTTCGGGATTGATGAACACATCGGAACTTGACATACAAAGTGCTAAACAAGAAATAGAAACATTTTCAGAACGTGTGCTTAGAATGTACTCTTTCTTGCCGGAGTTGGATAAAACCAAAAACGAAAACGAATATCAAAAGATATTTGAACGCACTGCCAAGTATGAGGATATTACCGACCGTATGGAAATAGAAATTGCACGTTTCCTTACCAAGATATCTGAAGGAGAACTTAGCAACGAGGGCTCGCAAAAGATTAGTTCTATGCTTCGTATTATAGACAACCTTGAGAGCATAGGCGACTCTATCTACCAAATGGCTATACTTAAACAAAACCAAAAAACACAAAATGTTACTTTGGATAACGATTGTCGTGGCTATCTTGACAATATGTATGATATGGTAGGTAAAGCATTGGAAATAATGAATACCAACTTACATAAAGACTATAAAAACATAACTTTGGACGACGCTAATGAGGCCGAAAAAGAAATTAATGCTTTGCGCGACTCGCTACGCAGTCATCATTTGGAATCTATCAAAGCCGGTGCTTATTCGTATCAGGTAGGTACGGTATATAGTGGAATGTATGCCTTGTACGAAAAGATTGGCGACTTTGTAATAAATGTATCTGAAGCTGCTACCAATACCAAGAAGTTGGGATAACAAATTCATCTCTTTAGAATATAAATATGGAGGATTGTAATACAATGAAACAAAACTATTGCATTATAATGGCCGGAGGGATAGGAAGCCGTTTTTGGCCCCTTAGCAAGGACAACTATCCCAAACAATTTTTAGACATATTGGGAACCGGCAAAAGTTTTATACGCAGCACTTTCGACAGATTTTTGCCGATAGTTCCTGCCGAAAACTTTTTGGTTGTCACCAATGCTGCATACAAAGATTTAGTATTGGAGCATCTGCCACAAATAAAAGCAGAACAAGTGCTTTGCGAACCTATGAGACGAAATACTGCTCCCTGCATTGCCTACGCCACATATCATATAATGGCAGAATGTAGCAATGCCAACATTGTGGTGACTCCTGCCGACCATTTGGTTACAAACGAAGTAGAGTTTCAAAACATAATATCAAAAGGTTTTGATTTTGTAAGTTCTGAAGAACAATCAGACTCGTTGCTTACAATAGGTATACGTCCAAGCCGTCCCGAAACAGGATATGGCTATATACAGGTTAACGATCGTAGCACTGCCGAAATAGGAAAGGTGGTAAAAGTAAAGAGTTTTACAGAGAAACCAAACCACGAAAAGGCAGTACAATTCCTATCCGAAGGCAACTACTTCTGGAATTCCGGAATATTCATTTGGTCGTTGAAAGGTATAAAAAATGCTTTCGATACATATTTGCCCGAAATAGTTTCGGTGTTCGATCAAGGTAAAGAAACATTCGGAACCGAACACGAACAAACATTTATCAACAATAAGTTTGCCGACTGCCCAAACATCTCTATCGACTACGGAGTGATGGAAAAGTCGCCGAATACTTATACTATACCTGCCGATTTTGGTTGGAGCGACATTGGAACATGGGGATCATTGTTTACCCATGCTGCTAAAGATGACGACAACAACGCATGTAGTGGTAAGGCTGTTCTTGTTGACACTACAAACACTATTGTGAACATACAAGAAGGTACAGAGGCCGTTGTGCAAGGTTTGGAAAACTATTTGGTAGCCTATCGCGATAATTCGCTACTTATATGCAAATTGCACGATGAGCAGAAAATAAAAGAGTGGATAACAAAACTATAAACACTTTAGAGATAAAATAAGCTACTATATACCAATACATTATTGCTTATCGTAAAAAATATGTTGTCAATGTGAGAAAAATATAGTATCTTTGCACCTCGAAAGTAATATAGTTAGATATAAACCAATAAAACAAATCAACGGGTTCGGTTTGTTGGCATGGTTAAGAAAAAAGAATTATTGAACCCAAATTGAAACACAAATACAATATAATATATGGCAAAACTATATAATGCAGTTTCGGCTGAAGAAGCAGTAAAAGTAATAAAATCGGGCGACCACGTACATATCAGTTCTGTATCGTGTGCTCCAATGTGTTTGATTGAAGCTATGTGTGCACGTGGCGAACGTGGTGAACTTAAAGATGTTCATATTCACCATTTACACACAGAAGGCGAAGCTCCATACGTAGATCCAAAATTTGAAGGTGTATTTCAACACGATGCATTCTTTGTAGGAGCTAATGTTCGTAAAAGCGTACAACAAGGATATGCCGACTATATACCTGTATTCCTAAACGAAACAGCTCGCCTTTATCGCGACAACTATATAAAATGTAACGTAGCTCTTATCCAAGTAACTCCACCGGACGAATTCGGATACGTTTCTATGGGTCCATCTGTAGATGCTACTCTTGCTGCTGTTGAGAACGCTGACTATACAATAGCAGTAATCAACAAATATGTACCTCGTACATTTGGCGATGGTCTTATTCACTTATCAAACATTGACATATTTGTAGAAAAAGACGAACCACTTGAAACTGCAGCTCCCGGCCAACCATCAGAAGTTGAAAAAGCTATCGGACGCCACTGCGCTGAACTTATCGAAGATGGTGCTTGTCTTCAAATGGGTATAGGTTCTATTCCTAACGCTACTCTTTCTTGTCTTACAAACCACAAAGATCTAGGTGTTCACACCGAAATGTTCTCTGATGGTATATTAGAACTTGTAGAACGTGGTATTATAACCGGTGCTAACAAAGCTTTGGATAAATACAAAATGGTTTCTACATTCGTTATGGGTTCGCAAAAAACTTACGATTTCTTGCACAACAACCCTCGCGTTCTTATGAAAGACGTTGCTTATACAAACGACCCATTCATCATAGCTCAACAACCTAAAATGGTTTCTATCAACTCGGCTTTGCAAGTAGATATTACAGGTCAAGTATGTGCTGACTCTTTAGGAACTAAATTCTACTCGGGTGTTGGTGGTCAGATAGACTTCATCTATGGTGCTTCTCGCTCTAAAGGTGGTAAAGCTATCATAGCTATGCCTTCTATTACTGCTAAAGGTATCAGCAAAATTGCTCCTACTTTGACTGAAGGTGCAGGTGTTGTTACAACAAGAAATCACATCCACTGGTTTGTAACAGAAAATGGTGCTGTTAATCTTTACGGAAAAACATTGCAAGAACGTGCTAAACTTATCATATCGATAGCCGATCCAAGTGCTCAAGAAGAGTTAGACAAAGCAGCTTTCGAACGTTTTGGTTCGCACTTCCACTTTGTTACAAAATAAGAATAAGTAAACAAATATATAAAACTGCAAGGTATCAAAAATCTTGCAGTTTTTTTATATACGCACATTACATTACAGCGTAACAGCCATTATATATTTTAGAGTGTGGCAAGTGTACTGCAATTATTGTTGTTAAAAAACAGTGTATTGCAAATATTCTCGCTAAGTTTTGTGGCGAAATATTGTACATTTGAAAAAAATGTTGTACATTTGCATTCCCATTGTTGCTATAGGCAAACGATAATTGTACAATTATATAATTATTTTTGCCAACACAACAGCAACGATGTTTGTTAAACCAAATAAAAATAAATAATATAGTATGTTTGCAGAAATAAACTTTGTAGAAATAATCAGTGCCTTTGTTGTGCTTTTTGCCATAATTGATGTTACGGGGTCTATACCTGTATTTTTAAGTTTAAAAAATCAACAGAAGAGTGTCAAACCATGGCAGGCAAGTTTGGCATCGCTTATTCTTTTTGTTGTATTTTTCTATTCGGGCGATGCATTGCTGAAACTTTTCGGTGTCGATTCGGCATCGTTTGCCGTGGCAGGTGCTTTGGTAATATTTATCCTTGCACTCGAGATGGTTCTTGGTATCGAGATTATTAAAAACGAAGGTGGTGGCAATGGAGCGTCTATAGTTCCTATTGCATTCCCACTCATAGCAGGTCCAGGTGCACTGACGGCGTTGCTTTCGTTGCGTGCCGACCATGCTGTAGTCAATATAATGATAGCCCTTGTTCTAAATATATTGTTTGCATTTATTGTATTGGCATCAATCGATAAAATAGAGAAGATATTAGGCAAAGCTACTATATTTATATTGCGTAAGTTTTTTGGAGTAATACTTTTGGCATTGGCTGTAAAAATGTTTGTAAGCAATATTTCGACAGTTATTGCCACTATCAATCCTCAACTATAAAAGCATTGTTTCCGACAGAAAGTTGCCCTTATATGCTCTATAAAGAAAAAAAATGCCGTTAAATGAAAAAAATAGGACTTTGTAGGACAATTATTTCAAAAGATTTGCGTATCTTTGCAAATTGTTTTAAAGACTATACTACATACTAATATATTAAATAACATTGATTTGATGCTACAACATTGTCATATACTTGCTATAAATTTTGCCGAGTATGCCTCTACAATAGTAAAAGGTATAGGTTTTGGCATTACTTTATCTTTTATTGCAGGTCCCGCAATGTTTGCTCTTATTCAAACCAGCCTTTCCAATGGTTTCAAAGCAGGAGTGCATTTTGCATTGGGTATTTCTATCAGCGACATCGTTATGGTATTCCTTACCTTGTTGGGTTTTTCTTCGCTGATGGACAATTCACAAAGCAAGCTGATACTCTCTGTTGCAGGTGGTATAGTGATGGTGTTTTTCGGAATATACACCTATATGAGAAAAACTGTAAAGAAAGACAGCAATATGGCTTCGGCTGTAGAGTTGCAAAAAAAGCCTTTCTATCTGCCATATATAGGTAAAGGTTTTTTATTTAATATTGCAAATCCTTCTGTTTGGGTATATTGGCTTATTCCGGTGGGTATAGCTTCGGCATTCCCTCAACGCGAACAAAGCTATATGTTTATGATAGCTCTGCTTGTAACAATACTGACTTTTGATATTCTTAAGTGTGCTATTTCTTACAAACTGAAAACAATTCTTACCCCTCAAGTTATACATGTAATCAATAAGATAGTGGGTGTTATATTGGTAGGTGTAGGTATATACTTTATAATAGGCGAGTTTATCCCTCACGATACATTGCCACTACCATAATCATTATATATTATGAAGAACGATAGTATAATTACAGGTATATTGGTAACATTGGTAACCATTGCCATCTCGGTAGCGATAATAGCCGGAGTATTCTTTGTGTTGGGTTTATCGTATCAAGAATATTTCAAGATATTTATTTTGTCGTTTGTCGCTCCGGTGCTTTTGTTGCGATACTATACCAAGAAGCTGCGCCACATGCGAACAGCCATGGCAATGATGATAACACTTTTTATTACCATGATACCATTCCTAATCATATTAGTAAGAAGCAATCTTTAGAGATTGTCCACAAAAAGGGAAAACATTTCGGATGTGTCCCCTTTTTGTTTGCGTAGTTTTACATTTACGTTATGTACATGCCGGTCTTTACGTTAGGATGATAGTCAGCTTTACGTTAGTTTGATAGTCATGTTTACGTTAGAATGGTGGTCCGCTATCGCCGATAGAAGACTATGAACATAACGTAAAGACGAGGTGTTACCAAACGTAAAGGCAACCATACACCAAACGTAAATACTACCATACATATAATGTAAATACAAATAATACGCAGAATAGAGGAAACGTTGTTGCAATAGAAACCAATTTTCACTGTAAAGAAAAGGCGGTTTTTCTTTCATTTTTGCCGAAATCTTTCTATTTCTATAACCTATCTTGAAAAAAATCGTATAAACAATCTTGTAGAAAGTGTATCCACAAATAATGGTGTTGCTATATATTTGTGGCTGTACGTCTTTCTTAGTTATACATTTTGTTTTAAAAAGAATAAAAAGAAATAATTATACATATTATGAAATACTACATTATATCAGGCGAAGCCTCCGGCGACCTACATGGTTCAAATCTTATGAAAGCAATTATCCGTCAAGATCCCGAAGCAGAGATACGTTTTTGGGGTGGCGATTTAATGCAAAGTGTCGGTGGAACAATGGTAAAACATATAAAAGACCTTGCTATAATGGGCTTTGTCGAAGTGGTGGCACATCTGCGTACCGTGCTTAACAACCTTAAGTTTTGCAAGCAGGATATTTTAAACTACAATCCCGATGCGGTTATTTTTATCGACTATCCGGGTTTCAACCTAAAAATAGCCAAGTTTACCCATAGTCATGGATTCAAAAATTTCTATTATATATCTCCGCAAGTGTGGGCATGGAAAAAAAATAGAATAAAAACTATGCGTAAAGTTTTGGATAAAATGTATGTGATACTGCCTTTCGAAAAACCATTTTACGACAAACATAATGTAGAAAATGTAGAGTATGTGGGGCACCCTTTGTTGGATGCCGTAGCCGACTTCAATACTACGAATAATTCCGATAACTTCCGCAAGCAGCACAACTTAGACGACAGACCTATAATAGCTCTTATGCCTGGAAGCAGGAAGATGGAACTACGCAAAATGATGCCGGCAATGGCAGACCTGGCAAGCCGTCATCCAGAGTATAATTTCGTCATTGCTGGCATGACATTGCTTGGCGATTCTTTTTATAAACCTTTTTTAACATCTAAAAATGTAACCTTAGTGTACAATCAAACGTATTTATTACTACAATCGGCGTTCGCAGGTGTTATTACTTCGGGAACGGCAACACTGGAAGCAGCGTTGTTTCACTTGCCAGAAGTAGTTTGCTACAGAGCCAATGCTTTTACAGTAGCCATCGCAAAACGATTTGCCAAAGTAAAATACATATCGTTGGTAAATTTGATAGCAGACAAACCGGTTGTAAGGGAACTTATACAAAAAGATTTAAACAAAAACACATTGGAAACAGAGTTTTCCAAAATAACAAAGGACAAAAACAACAGAATGACGATGATTGCGGAGTTTGAAAACATCGAGAAAAGGCTGGGAAGCCAAGGCGTTTCGGAGCGTACCGCAATATCCATTCTAAAAACATTAAGAAGGGACAAAAAACAATGAACAAAAAGAATGCGTACATATTGATAATGTTGCTTATACCATCAGTACTTTTTGCAGAAAAGGTAAAAGTAAGAGTATTTTCCACTGCAAAAATAACCTACACAAAGGTTTCTTTCGAAAATGCTTCGTACTCGTTGGTAGGGGACAATGTAGACACTATAGCATCTAACCTTAAACGTGGCGACTTTGTAGAGCTTACTCCTTTTGCAAAAGAAGTAGTGGTATCGATAAACGGTCAAAAGAAAGGCAACTTTTCAAATGTAACATTCGTATCGTATCAAGATGATGCATATCTTTACATATCTCCAAAAGGAGAAAAACAACGTTCGTATGAAGATAATCTTATAGTTTCGGCTCTAAACAATAAATATCTACAACTTATAAACCATGTAGAATTTGAATCGTACATTGCCGGTGTGGCACAATCTGAAATATATGGAAAACATTCAGACATATTCAGAATACAAGCCATAATATCTCGTACATGGGCTATGAGAAATATGGAAAAACACAAAGCTGATGGATACAACTTTTGCGACAACGTTCACTGTCAAGCATACTACAACCGCTGCATAAGAGAAGATATAAAACAAGCTGCCATAGCAAGCCTTAACGAAGTTCTTGTTGATGCTGAAGGTAATCTTATAGAAACTCCTTTCCACTCTAACTCCGGCGGACAAACTGCAAACTCTGAAGATGTATGGAAAGCCGAGATAGAATACCTACGTTCGGTACAAGATACTTTCTCTTACGGAATGAAACAATCGGTATGGACAAAAGAATTTGCTACCGACAAATGGTTGAACTACTTTGCTAAAAATCATAAACTAAACATCAACAACGATAGCGTACGCAACGGACTTGTAAACTTTGTACAAGACGAACGCAAAGCAAAAATAATGGGTATTCCTCTTACCACTATCCGCAAAGATTGGAATTTGAAATCGACATTCTTCTCGGTATACTACTATGGTGACAAAGTGGTACTAGAAGGTAGAGGCTACGGACATGGAGTAGGACTAAGCCAAGAAGGTGCTATAAGAATGGTAGAACTTGGAATGAACTACAAAGATATCCTTACTCATTACTATACAGGTGCTCAAGTGGTAAGACTTGGTGGCGAAATGCCTGAAGAACTAGAACAACCTGCTCTACAATTGGCATACAACCACAATACAAATGTCGAAAACAACAACAGCGAAAACGAAATGGTAAACCTTATAGCTAAAGCCAACACCTCTGCCGAAGCAGTTGAATACAAACGTCCAAGTCAAACTACTGCAAAAGTAGCTGAAACTGCAAAAGTCGACGAAACAAACAAAACAAAAAGAAGTAGTGATTTGGCTTCGAGAATGCTTTCGACAAAGAAACAATTAGAATCAGAATCGTCAAACAAAAATACAAACAATGAAAACGACTGGGTTTATGAATGGTAAGAACATAAAAAAGATTGCACTTGCAGCCGTAGTAGTTTTGCTGTCGGTGGCACCTCTTAAAGCTCAGGTGGAATGGACCACCATAGACGAAATGGGAAGTATAGATCTTAAAGAGAACAACAAATTGGGATTTATCGACTTCTATACTACCTGGTGTGGCTGGTGCAAAAAGTTGGATAGCGACACCTTTACCAACGATACCGTAGCCCGTATACTAAACAAATACTATATAGCAGCAAAGGTTGATGCCGAAACAAAAGATGACATAACATGGAAAGGCATAGTATATAAGAATCCTGATCTTACCCGAAAAACAACACATTCGTTTGTGAAACATATTATAATAGGTAAGATAAGCTATCCGACAACTGTGGTTTTGGATAAACACATGAATGTGATAAATGTATTGCCGGGATATTTTTCGGCAAAAGACTTTGTAAAAGTGTTGTGGTATTTCGTAAACGATAATTACAAGAAGTACCCCTTCGAAAGTTACAACGACGTATTCGAATCGCAGATACGACCCAAGATGAACAAAGATTTAGGATATAAATAATATTGGCCATTAGCTTTTAGCTTTTGGCTTTTGGCCTTTGGCTTTTATGTATGCAACCAATCCTGTAGTCAACAACTAAACTCTCCTAATGTTAAAACACAAATAATTTTTTGTCAGGTCAAGATAATTATGTACCTTTGCCGTGAGTTGAAAGAATTGTAAATATACGTTTCTTTCATACTATCAGACATATGTGAAAATAATAAAAATAAACAATAATTAAAACTATACAAATTATGACAAAGAAATACTTCTTTTCAGTTCTCTTGTCTGTTTTATTGGCAATACCAGCCATGGGACAAGACCGCAACAACGACGACGAAGTTGTTAAGCTAGACCAACACACACGCTACAATTGCAAACCCAACGAAGTGTTGGTAAAGTTTGTAGATTATAGCGACATTAAGCTTGCAGGCAAAGGTGCCAAAACCTTTACTTCGGCAACAAAAAAAGCCAATGGTGTGAATGCCGTATTGAAAGAATATGGTGTAAGCAACATTGAACAATTATTACCAAACTTTGTGATGCCTAAGGCTCCAAGAAGAGCTAAAAGTTATGGCGGACAAGATGTAGTGGAAAAAGACTTGAGCCAATTGCACCTGATAGTGTTGGACAAGGAAAGCCCCCAAAACCACTACGAGCTGATAGAAGCACTAAAAGAATTGCCCGAAGTGGAATATGCCGAACCTAACTATATATGTTATGCCCTTGGCACTCCAAGCGAAGGCGAGATGCTTTCCGACGCTTTGAAAGCCGACCATAAAGCCACTGCAAACAACCTAAACGCAAAAAGCCAATTTGCTGCCAACGACCCTTTGTATTCTACACAATGGGGCTTTGCCGCTGTGGGACTGGACCAACTACTGCAACAACCTAAGCTGGATAGCACTGCTGCACGCAAGATTATTGCCATTATAGATACAGGTGTGGATGTAGATCATGCCGATTTGGCTGACAATATATGGACCAATACCGCCGAAGCCAACGGAGCAGAAAACCAAGACGATGACGGAAACGGATTTAACGACGATATACATGGCTACGACTTTGTGAACCAAACCGGCGATATGCACGACTTTAACAGCCACGGCACACACTGTGCAGGTATAGCGGCAGCAGTGGCAAACAACGGTATAGGCATAATAGGTGCCAACCCCGATGCACTGATAATGCCCGTAGCAGTAATGCAAAGCGATGGTAGCGGCGACGTAGCAACAATAGTACGAGGTATAAACTATGCAGCACAAAACGGTGCCGATATTATAAGTATGAGTATAGGTACCTATGCCCACTCTATAGCCATGGAGCAAGCCTTGGCTCAGGCATACCAAACAGCTGTATTGGTAGCTGCAGCAGGTAATGATAAAACAGCCATAGATATAAGATGTTGCTCAGGTTGCTTTCCTTATCCTGCTCCGATGTATCCCGGTGCTTTTACTTTCGTATTTGGGGTGCAAGCTACAGTACAATATGGAGGTTTAGCAGTTTTTTCTAATTGGGACTGCGATGGTCCTTCGTATTCACAATATAGCGAAGAACAACTGTATAACTACGAACTTTCGGCTCCCGGTGCAGGCATTATGAGCACGGTGCCCGGTGGACAATACCGTAGTTATAGTGGTACATCTATGGCATGCCCGTTGGTGGCAGGCGGTATAGCAGCTCTTTTGGATAGACGTGAATATGTATCTACAGAATTATTGTTTGGCGACCTTATCAATTATTCCACCGAGTTTATGCCTGTAGATTTTATGACAATATATAGTGCCGATAGTGTATCGCCCGCTATATTCCAAGCTGTTACAATAGAAGTAAACGATACTATGTATGGCGACGGCGGTATGTATGCCGATGCAGGTGAGCATATTCAGCTGTACCCTACCATACGCACAATGTGGGGGGCTGCCGATAGCATAGTATATTGGATAGAATATCAAGAGTTTGAGGATACTTCGCTATTAAATATGTTGCAAGATAGGCAAATGCTTGGCCGACCTTTATCAAGCTATGCCAAAGCCAAAGCCCTAAACCCTATAGATATATTGGTGGATAGCAATATAGTGGATGGTCGCAAAATACAGCTTACCCTATGTGCCACTGCCCCTAATGCCACAGATACATTAAAGCACGATTTTACATTAAAAGTAACCAATGGCGTAAAACTATTTGGATTAATAAGCCAAAATGATACACTTTGGCCTAATGTACAATATATTGTTACCTCAAATCTTCGTGTAGCAGATGAAGATACATTATTTATTATGCCAGGTACAACACTAAAGATAAGTGATGGATGCATAATTGCAGGATGTATAATAGCAAAAGGAACTCCTGATTCAATGATTACTTTTACAAAGACTGATCTAGGAATAGGATGGGGAGGTTTTTCGAATGTAAACGGATGTTTTAATTACTGTCAAATAACAAATGTAAGAAGTCCAGAATATATTCATTTACCACTAATTAACAATTCTAAAATCTATAATAATATATCTAATGCAATATTGATTGGAAATTCTGATAGAAATAATATTACCAATAATAAGTACAATTATGGTATTTATAGCCATAGTATAGTATCTCATTTATTATACGGATTTTCAATATTTAATAACATTATTAACAATGAAAATTGGTGTATTGGTTCTGATTATATTGGTTCATCAATAGGATCTAATGTAGATTTGGTATCTTGCAATGTATTTAGTAATTCTAGGTTTGATTTTGGTGGTCTGACTTCAGATATAACGAATTTAAATAATTCATATTGTGGTTCAAATAAGGAAACGATAATTCGTAACAGTATTTATGATATGTTTTATCCCGGTGCGAATACTACTTATTATGTAGATTTAAGCAATCGTGCTAATCGCCCTAGTGCCGAGGCTCATGGTATAGTATGGAAGGTAGAGGTTAATGGCTATGATGCACAAGATGAGTTTGAATTTATAGCTCCACTTGGTGTGGGTACTCATGAGTTTAAGGTTTACTTCAATCGTGCTATGGATACAAGTATTACTCCAATGTTAGCAATGGGTGTTCGTCCGCCTTATACCCAAACCGGTATTAGAGAAAATGCCTATTGGAGTGCCGATAGCACAATATGGACTGCACACCTAACCCTTACAGGCCGCGATGCCATAGACGGGCTAAACCGTATATATGTAGCCAATGCACAGGATAACGAACACTTCGATATTCCATACGAGAACAAACGTTTTAATGTATATGTATCTTCGGCAGGTAGTATGTCGGCAGGTTTCCAAGCTACTGCAGGTATAGGCAAGATAGACCTTGAATGGAACGATCAAGAGGTTAATTATGCAGATTTTCTTGGTTTCAACCTTTACCGCTTCAAATACGATAGTATATATAAATCTGTATATGATGAAAATGGAAACTATTTAGGTTATTTTAAAGTTTGGACTCCAACTGATACTATTTTACTAAACAGAAGTTTGATACAAGATACCATGTATACAGACTTTGACGTAGTACCGGGAGAACGCTACTACTATTTCTACAAAATACTTAGTACATCGCTAACAGAAAACTCGCCTTCGAAGCTTGTAAGCTGTGTACCTCATAGCAGCATACGCGGCGATGCCAACGGTAGCTATGCCGTAGATGTGGCAGACGTTATAACTATTATAAACTATGTGGTGGGTAACAATCCTAAACCATTCCTATTCGATGCAGCCGATGTAAACGGAGATGGCGTAATAAATGTATTGGACGTAGTAGGTGCCATAAATATTATTCTTTATCCGGAAAACAATCAGGCCAAGGATAGCTACGAACAACAAACTGCTATCTACACCATAGAAGACGGAATACTATATGTAAATACACCTGTGGCATTGGGCGGCTTGCAGTTTACACTAAACAATACCACTTTCGAAGAAATAGAAGTGTTGGAAGCATTGAATGGCTTTGAATTGGTAAACTCTTCGAATAATGGCAACCTTACACTTATGGCATATAGTATGAGTGGCAAACAAATACCGGAAGGCAAACATGCTCTATTGCGCATAGGCGAAAAGGAAATAAGTAATATAGTACTTAGCGATACCGAAGGACACAATGTTATTCCACTAAAAGGTGGCGAAGTGGGTGTTACCGATATAGAATCGGTAAAAGCACAAATAATGAAAGCATTCCCAAATCCATTCGAAAAAGAAGTACAACTTACCTTTGTAGTGGGAAGCAACAATATAAGCAATGCCCGCCTTGTATTCACCGATGTGATAGGTAGACAAATAGACCAACACGAGATGGATATACACACTGCAGGACAATACTCTTATACATGGAAAGCCAAGGGTATGCAACGCGGAATGTACTTTGCCACATTGTATGTAGATGGCCAAAAAGCACATACAATGAAACTTATATTGAAATAATAAACACATAGGAGAACCGCTATATGAAGAAACTCCTGATATTGCCAATGCTGCTTATGATGGCATTGGCAAGCCGTGCCGACAATGTTATGACCTTGAGCACAGCCCAAGGTCATGCATCCGACACACTGAGCTTTACTCTGTCGCTATCCAATACCGACAGTCCGGTGGCTATGCAGGCTATGATACCATTGCACGGACAGTTTAGGTATGTAAATGGTTCGTGTGTATTATCATCGTCGCGAAGCAATGGACACTCGGTAACAGCATCAGTACTTAACGATACACTTAGAATATATTCCTATTCATTATCTCTACAATCATATAGAGGAAATAGTGGCGACTTGTTGTCTTTCCGTCTTGTAGTAGGCAAAGAGCCCGGCATATACTCTATGCCGATATGCAACGCTATTATTTCTACTGCTTCGGGTACTGCACTACCTTTGCAAACTATGGCAGGCAGTGCTACCATACTTGCACCTAAGGTATCTATCTCCACATCATCTATAGACTACGGACATATTCCAATTCTAAGTTCCTATACTAATTACATTTCAGTAAATAATGTAGGAACAGAACCATTAAATATAACCGGTATTGCGATAGATGATAACACATTCTCTTACTCTCCTGCCCACGCAGTGGTACAACCGGGAAACTCGCAAACATTTACTATTGTTTACAATCCTATATACAAAGGAAGTATAGCGAGAAATATGGTGATAAACACCAATGCCAAAGTAGGTGATAGTGTGGTAAGAGTTCTTGCCGACCCGTATGCAGTAAACGAGTTAAGGCCGCTGAATGTAATAGGATATACCGATAGTATAGTACATGTAGAGTTGCGAATGAATAATATGGATAGCATTGTAGGTTTGCAAACTTCCATATTACTTCCATCGGCTCTTACATACGTGCCGGGTAGTTTTGTAGTGAACAACCAACGTTCGCAAAATCATATTGCATCGGCAGGTGTTATTGGAAATACACTAACCATGATTATTGCCAATATGGAGAACAAACCTTTAAAAGGTGGCGATGGTGTGGTAGCTCAGTTTGATGTACAATTGCATGGATATGGTTCATATTACTTAGACTTGTTCAATACTAGTCTTGCCGACACTGTTGGAACTAATGCAGTATCGGCAACATATATGGGAATAGTAGAAATTCAAAGTCCCAGTATGTGGAGCGACTATAGTCTTGATATGGGAAATAGCCCCGTAACGCAGTTGCCGATATCACAATATACTATAAACAATTATGGCAATGCTCCGCTTATAGTAGATCGAGTATTATTTATGAATCCTGATTTTGAGATACTGGATTCATTACCTATAGTAATAAACAACTACGAATCGAAAAACTTGAATATACGCTATACAGGAACACATGAAGGAAACTATTCTACCACAATGCAGATATATAGCAACGACCCTTACAACGAATTAAAGAATGTAACAGTAAGTTGTAATAGGTACGAACCAAATGCTTTCTATATGCAGGCTGATAGTACATTGTCATTTGAGAATGCAAATGTATACTTTATGTTGGATAACTATTCCGATATAACTGCAATTCAAATGGATTTCACTTATCCGCATCGTTACTACACGCTCGAGACTTCAGATTTTGTAATGTCTGAACGTGCAGCAGGACATATTGCAAGTGCAGCACGTCTAAATGATTCCACTTTCAGAGTATTGTTTCTATCGTTACAGAATAGTAGATTTTCAGGAAATAGTGGAGCAGTAGGTCATGTAGTATTACATCCAATTGGTATTTTACCGGAAGATGTTTACTCTGTTTCTATAACTAATGTATTAGTTGCCGACCAAGATGGAACAAACAAACTAACATCGCTTACAAATACTGCACAATGGAATACATATATTCCTTCATTCGCAGTATCGGGAAGTACAAATAATAGTCGTTGTTCTATCGATGGAATGGGAACGTATAGATATGGCGAAATTGTCACTATATCGGCTGTAGCAGGCCAAAACTGTGAATTCCTACATTGGGAAAATGGCGAAACATCTATAATAAGAACATTACAACTAACATCAGATACTGCAGTATATGCTTATTTCTTGCAAAGAGATACAATATTATTAAATGCTTCGTTTTGTCAAGGAACTGAATATAACTTCTACGGAACTGCACTAGACCAAGCCGGACTATACACTCACGATGTAATTAATGGTAGTTTTGATACAACATATATATTATCGCTACAGATGAACAATATCTTATACGATACTATAGAAAGAGTGGTGGGAGAAAATGATTATTATACATTCAATGGTCATATACTTACTGTTTCGGGGTATTACAACGATACACTACAATCCGTTGTAACAGGTTGTGATAGTATACTTACATTGCATTTGCAAGTATTACCAATATATACTACTTATATTAGCGATACGATATGTACCGGTGCAACCTACAACCAAAATGGATTTAATGTATCTGAAGTCGGTATATACAATGATACATTGCGGGCTGTAAATGGGATAGACTCTATAGTATACCTTACCCTGACTGTAATGCCTACATATATAACTACAATATATGATACTATATGCCAAGGTAATAGTTACTATTTCGCTGATAATAGTTGTACAGTGTCTGGAATATATACAGATACATTGCAGTCAAAATATGGTTGTGATAGTGTAATAGTACTAAATCTCTTTGTAAACAATACATCAACAACAATATATAGTCACGTTGCTTGTGATAGTTATACCTGGATAGATGGTAATACTTATACAGAAAGTAACAATACTGCAACATATACAACTACCAATGCTGTAGGTTGCGACAGTGTTATAACTTTAAACCTTACTATCAATAGAAGTACTACATATACAGATATAATTACCGCTTGCGGTAGTTACACCTGGATAGATGGTATTACTTACACTGAAAATAATAACACTGCTACATATACCACTACCAATACTGCAGGATGCGATAGTGTTATAGCTCTAAATCTTACTATCAATAATAGTACAACTGGTATAGATATAGTTGCCGCTTGCGATAGCTACACATGGATCGACGGTATCACTTACACCGCAAGCAACAATACTGCAACATATACCTTGACTAATACAGCAGGATGCGACAGTGTTATAACTCTAAACCTTACTATCAACAGAAGTACTACATACACAGACGTAGTTACAGCTTGCGATAGTTATACTTGGATTGATGGTAATACCTATACCGAAAGTAATAATACTGCTACATATACCACTACCAATGCTGCAGGTTGCGATAGTGTTATAACTCTAAACCTTACTATCAACAGAAGTACTGCATACACTGATGTAATTACCGCTTGCGATAGTTATACATGGATAGATGGTATCACTTACATCGCAAGCAACAATACTGCTACATATACTACTACCAATGCAGCAGGTTGCGACAGTGTTATAACTCTAAATCTTACTATCAATAATAGTACAACTAGTATATATGTAGTTACAGCTTGTGATAGCTATACTTGGATTGATGGTGTCACTTACACAGAAAATAACAACACTGCTACATATACTACTACCAATGCAGCAGGCTGCGACAGTGTTATAACTCTAAACCTTACTATCAACAGAAGTACTACATATACAGATATAATTATCGCTTGCGATAGTTACACATGGATAGATGGTATTACTTACACTGAAAATAATAATACTGCTACATATACCACTACCAATTCAGCAGGTTGTGATAGTGTTATAACTCTAAACCTTACTATCAATAGAAGTACTGCATATACAGATGTAGTTACTGCTTGCGATAGTTATACATGGATAGATGGTATTACTTACACTGCTAGTAACAATACTGCAACATATACCACTACCAATGCTGTAGGTTGCGACAGTGTTATAACTCTAAACCTTACTATCA
>JAFZDP010000023.1 GCA_017561155.1 Bacteroidales bacterium
CTAAGGACAAAAGTCTACAGGGTATAGAAGGTAGAGAGAGTAGAGAGTGTGATTGGGCTGTGAGCAATGAGCTTTGAGCTATGAGCTTTGGGCCGACTCGCCCTATCCATAGTTCCATAATTCCGGCGAAGCCCACCGACTACCGCCCCTACTAGTAGTCTCGTTGTCTTGTAGACTTGTTGACCGGCTTCGCTTACGCTACGCTGTCGAAAGACTAAGGACAAAAGTCTAAAGGGTATAGAAGGTAGAGAGAGTAGAGAGTGTGATTGGGCTGTGAGCAATGAGCCTTGAGCCTTGAGCCGACTCGCCCTATCCATAGTTCCATAATTCCGTCAATCCGTGATTCCGTAGTTCCATAATTCCGGCGAATCCCACCGGCTGCCGCCCCACTAGTTGTCTCGTCGTCTTGTAGACTTGTTGACTGGCGCAGCCATAACCTTAAGCCTTAAACTTTAAACCAATACATCTCACATCTTTTGCCTTACGACCTTTGCCTTTAGTCTTGGCGAAGCCAAAGTCTGTTGTCCGTAGTCCTAGCACAGCCACAGCCTACGAAAGCTCCTTGCAGAGGGATGTTGTGGCAGGGTATGCCTAGGTCGTAGCACTGCTGTTGCCAGGCGGTGGTACGGTATATGTTGTTGTTTGCCGATATTATGAGGGTATCGAAGTCGAACAGCATGCATAGCTCCTCTACGGTGGTGTAGGGGTTGCCGTCGACAATGAGGTGGGTGAGGTCGAGCTTTTGTGTATATCGTCGGTGGTGGTTGTTTTTAGTTACTATGCCAATCCTTTGGTTTCCAAAGGCGACAAACATATCGTTTTTGTATAAAGTGGTGTTTTCAAAGTCTTGGTGTAGCGGTATCGTGGTGGTGTGGTCGGTGTGGTTGTTTATGCGGTAGTTGAGGGCTGCGTATTTCATAGTTTGGGTGTCGGCTGTCAGCACATTGTCGGCTATCAGGTAGCTTCTTTTGCCGTCGAATATCTCTATGGCCGTATGTTTAGGTGTCGAGTACACCACCCATTTCTGTTGTAGGTTGGCTGCCGCCGAGCTATATGTGGCGTATGCTGTCACTGCGGCTATGGCTGTGGCCGAGGTGTAGAGGTAAGGTTTCCATTGTCGGCGTATGCCTAGGGCAAGACATAGCACTGCTACTATGGCTGCGACGAGCATAAAGGTGTCGAAGTAGATGTTGCTGATGGTGGCATGTGGCAGGTTTGCCACAAAAGCAGCTACGGCGTTGGTGCCTTGTGCAAGGGTGGAGAACAGCCACTGTGCCGACAGGGTTGCCACAGGAAGCCACGATAATAGTACTGCCAGCAGGGCGGCACCGAGCAGAAGACCGGCAAAAGGCACTACGACGATGTTTGCCAAAAGGAAGTAGGTGGGGAATTGGTGGAAAAAGTATAGCACGAACGGCGACACGAAAAGCTGTGCTGCCACCGACACACAGGCCAGACTGTAGACCTTGCGACTCACGGCGATGGCAGCGTTGTGGGCCACGACGGCAACGGCACACATAGCGCGTGGGATAGGGCTTGCCGACTCTGCCGTGGGCATAGCTTTGGTATTGGGAAAGACTATCAAGCCCGACAGCCATGGGTGTAGAGATACTATGCCCGTCACCGCCGAGTACGACAGCAAGAAGCCTACGTCGAAGATAAGGTTGCTGTCGGCAAGCAGCAGAAAGAACGCCGATGTAGCTATGTTGTTGTACACGTTGTTGCGAGTGTATAGCATCTGTCCTATGGTGATGAGCGAGAACATGATGGCAGCCCTCATCGCCGACGGCGCTAAGCCGGTGGCCATGGCAAAGAACCATAGTACCGCCAGTTTGATGCAGCCTTTTATGGCACGATGTGTGCGGTTGTTGCCCAGAAAGAACAAACAGTAGCCTACCAGCATGGATATGATGCCCAAATGCAGACCCGACACGCAGAGGATGTGCGATATGCCTGCGCCGGAGAAGTTTTGCAGTGTTTGTGCGTCGATGTTTTCGTCCCACCCCAGCAGTATCGCCGAGGCTATGCTTTGCTCTACCACCGACAGGTCGCTGTGTTCTACTATCTCTATCATTTTGTCGCGCAGCCTGTAGGCAATAGCCATTATCCCTTTGGCGGTGTTGCGACCCACTATGGTGTAGCTGCCGTTGTCGGCGTAGGCTTGTGCCAATATGCCTTTGCGTTCCAGATATCTTTTGTAGTCGAACTCGCAGGGGTTTTGTGGTGCTGTTATCTCGCGTAGGGCTGCCCTTATCTGTAGTCTGTCGCCATAGCGTAGTGTGGCAGACAGCGAGTCTTTTTTCAGGTACACTATCGCTTTGCCCTTACAGTGCTGCTCGGCATGGGGTAGCAATAGCTTGTCTACCTCGACTGTAGCTTTGATGGTTTTGGCTGTAGGTGCAGGCTTGTCGGCAACGGTGGCTTCGAATGCTGTGGCGTGGGTGGCAAAGTGGTAGTAGTGGCTGCTGTGGTGCAACGGACTGTTTAGCATGGCTATGCTGTAGCCAAACGATATGGCGGTGGCAATGAATAGTGGCAAAAAAGCCCGATGGATCACCTTGTTGGTTGTCGGTGAGTAGGTACTGAAAGCTAGAAGTATGCAACATGCCACACAGACCACAATGGACAGTATGGTAGACGACGTTGGAAGATAATGTTCCAACAATATACCACCCACAAAGGGTATTGTCCATTTTACCATTGAAGCATTCATAGTAGTCACGTTTTTTTTGCAGAGCCTGTTTATGCCCGAGGCAGCTCTTCGGAAATCATATCGACACGCATATATCGGGGTGCAAATTTCGGAATTTTGTGGCAGATATACAAATTTTTCGTATCTTTACATCTTCAAAATTTTGTTTGGATATGAATTTAGAGACTTATTTAGAGCCGATTAGCTTTGACGAAATAGGCTATGTGCGTGATGAATTTTTGCCAAAATTGGGCGATAAAGTGGTTGCGTATACCCAAAAAGGAGACTTCCCGGAAATAAATAAACGACGTCTTGCCCTTTTGGGAATAAAGGAAGATAGAAACGCTGTGAACAACGAAGGATGTAAAGATGCACCCAACGAGATACGGAAGAAATTATACGACCTTTCGATACCCAACTACGATATGGAACTGCTGGATGTGGGAAACATAGAAATGGGAAAAACACCCAAGGATACCTATTTTGCCACTATCGAAGTGGTGGCAGAGTTGCTACACCACAATATAACACCGATAATACTTGGTGGTGGACAAGAGCTGACCTATGCAGTGTACAAAGCCTACGAGCGACAGGGGCAGATAATAAACATTTTTGCCATAGATCCTCGTTTCGACCTTGGGGCAGAGTCGGAGACTTTAAATTCGAGAACATATTTGAGCAAAATAATTCTTTCGCAACCAAACTTCTTGTTCAACTTTACAAACGTAGGCTACCAAACCTATTTTGTGGATAAGAACATGATAGACCTTATGCAAACCTTGCATTTCGATGCACAACGTTTGGGAGTGGTGAGAGCAAAAATCGACGAGGTGGAACCGCTTGTTCGCAATGCCGATATGGTGACTGTCGATGTTTCGGCAATACGACAAAGCGATGCGCCTGCTTGCGGAAATCCTACACCGCATGGTTTCTATGGCGAAGAGATTTGCCAGATGGCGCGTTATGCAGGTATGAGCGATAAATTGTCGTCGATAGGATTCTACGAACTAAACCCTAAATACGAAAACAACGGACAGACAGCCCACTTGGTGGCTCATGCTATATGGTACTTTATAGAGGGATTCTACAATAGACTGTCGGACTTTCCATATATTGACAAGCAGAACTACAAACGCTACACCATACCTATGAGCGACGAAAGTGTGGAACTAGTGTTCTACAAAAGCAAGAAGAGCGACCGCTGGTGGATAGAAATTCCTTGCGACGACGATATGCGACAACGGTATGCACGTCATTTGTTGGTGCCTTGTTCGTATGCCGACTATCAGCAGGCGTTGAACAACGAGATACCAAACAGATGGTGGAACTTTTACAACAAACTTGTTTTGTAGTAGATATTTTGAAGGCATAGGGGAAAACGGGAGGTAGAGAAAGAGACGCTATGTCGACAACAACGGATGATGAAAAGATAATTACAACAAAAATAAAATAAGAAAGGAATTCACACATAATGAGAGTAGCTGTAACACACGAAAACGGACAAATATTCGGACATTTCGGCAGGACAGAAACTTTTAAAGTTTACGAAATTGAAAATGGACAGATAGTATCGTCGCAAGTAGTAGGTACCGATGGTCAGGGACATGGTGCTTTGGCTATAATACTAAACGAAATGCATATCGATGCACTTATATGCGGCGGTATAGGTGGCGGAGCGCAAATGGCGTTGGCACAGTTGGGTATACGTCTTTATGGTGGCTGCCAAGGTAGCTGCGACGATGCTGTAGTGGCGTTGATAGAAGGACGTTTGGACTATAACCCTAACGTACAATGTGGTCATCATCATCACGAGCATGGTGCCGAAGGACATAGCTGCGGCAGTAATGGTTGTGGAGGCGGTCATTGCCATCACTAAACCGACAACGCATTGTGTAGAAATAGGTACAATATGTTGCAGACAGCCTAAGCCCGGAAAGTTTTATGAAAAGGTTTCGGCTGTTTACTTTTGGAATGGTTGGACGAAAAAACGAAATGCAGTAGCTGAATGGTGCTGCAGAATACTTTGTTTTTTTGAAAAAATGACGTTTACAACATTGTGTTTTTGTGAAATATACCAACAAAACCTAAAAAAAGTGGCAGCGTAAGTGTTTGATATATAATGTATGTTACTTTTTTTTGAAGAAAAAGGAATCTATGTCGACAAATATTTGTACCTTTGTAAATTATTTTTGATATAAAAATTTGAGATATATTTTTGCTATGGCTAAGATCATAAAAATAAAGAAAGGGCTCAATATCAATTTAAAAGGAGCTGCCGACAAGATAGTAGTAAACAATTTGAATATTTCGGAATATGCAGTAAAACCTACTGACTATATAGGCGTACGCCCCAAAATGTTGGTGGCAGAAGGCGATGTAGTGAAAGCCGGTACACCATTGTTTTTCAACAAGAACAACGAATCTGTTATATTCACTTCGCCCGTTAGCGGTACAGTAAAAGCTATCCGCAGAGGCGAAAAACGTGTTATTCAAGAGGTAGTAATAGCTACTTCCGGCGAAATGCAATACGAAGATTTCGGAAGTGCCGATCCTTTGCAATTGAGCAAGCAAGATATTATCGACAAGATGGTGAAGAGTGGTGCTTGGACATTGTTGCGTCAACGTCCGTTTGCTACCATTGCCGACCCTGCTACCGAACCTAAAGCAATATTTATTTCGGGTTTCGACACTGCTCCGTTGGCTCCGGATTACGATTTGTTGATGCAAGGAAAAGAAAAAGCTTTCCAAATAGGACTTGATGCCTTGTCTAAACTAACAAAAGAACAAGTACATTTGAGTATGAATCCTAAGATGAATTTCAGCGGTATATATGCTAACGCTAAGAATGTTACCCTTCATCAGTTCGAAGGAAAACACCCTGCCGGTAACGTGGGAGTACAGATAAGCCATATCGATCCTATCAACAAAGGCGACATCGTTTGGGTGGTAAATCCTCAAGATGTAGCTACTATAGGTACTTTGTTTGCAGAGGGTGTGTATCGTCCTGAAAAAACTATCGCATTGTGTGGTTCGTCGGTACGCAAACCTCAATACTATCGTGTATATGCAGGTGCTTGCATCGAAACATTGGTAGAATCGCAATTGAACGAAGAAAATGTTCGTTTTATTTCGGGTAATGTGCTTACAGGTACAAAAATAGAACGTAGTGGTTTCTTGGGTGCTTTCGACAACCAAGTTACTGTTATCCCTGAAGGCGACAAATACGAATTTATGGGTTGGTTGGCTCCGGGATTGTCTAAATTTAGTTTCTATCACACTTTCTTGTCGGGATTTGCAAACTGCTTAGGCTCGAAGAAAGAATATGAGATAGATACCAATATGCACGGCGAACGTAGAGCTTACGTTGTGACAGGAGAGTACGAAAAAGTATTGCCTATGAATATATATCCTATGCAGCTGATAAAAGCTTGCGTGATTGGTGATATAGACGAAATGGAAGCTCTTGGCATATACGAAGTAGAACCTGAAGATATGGCTCTTTGTGAGTTTATCGATACTTCGAAAACAGAAATCCAAACTATAATAAGAGATGGTTTGGAAATGATTCGTAAAGAAATGTGTTAGTCGTAACATATTAATTTTAATTGTTTGTTTTCATATCAATCTTTTGTATTAGAGATTGAAATTATCGGATAGTCAAATATTTATATTTGGCTATCTGTGTTTTGACAAACATGTAAAACTATATAAATACATTATGCGAAAGATAGTACAATATGTTGTTTTGGCAGTCGTTGCCATACTGTTGGGTATGGTGGCAAGTGTCGATGTGTCGGAAGTACCGGCACAAAAGGAAGTGGCTGTTGCCGTAGCACCTACATCTGTGGTGCATGTGGCAGACTGTTCTAAATGCGACAACCCTTGTCCCGATACGAAAAACGATACCAATACAATGCAAGAAGCGTCGGACGATGAGTTTAAGACAGTATCGGCTGACGAGTTTGAAGATGTGTCGGATAACGATTCGGAGTTTGAAGATGTGTCGTCGGCCGACAAAGAGTTTGTAGAAGTAGCACAAGCTGCCGACGAATTTGAAACAGTGGTGCAAGAAGAGGTAAAACCATTGGTCGACAAATCTAACAAACGTTTGTTGGTTGTAGTGCTTAGCTTGTTTTTGGCTACTGCATTGGCAGGTATCTTGGTAAGCTACCCCAAGCTGAGAAGTTTGAGATATGTATTTTTGTTATTGTCGTTGGCTATTGTGGGCTTTGCTTTTGGTGGCAACTGCCCTTGTATGCTAAAAAGTTTCGACAATGCCATATTGTTTTTCACAGGCAAAGATGTTAAGTGGGCATCGTTGGTATTGTTTCTTGGTCTTATTCCTCTTACATATCTTTTTGGCAAGATATGGTGTGGTTGGATATGCCACTTCGGTGCATTGCAAGAGTTTATTCACAAAAAAAGCAAATGGAATTTCTGGAAGACTGCCAAGGCTCAGAAGATATTGTTTGGCGTGCAAACAGTAGTGTTTGTGGTATGGGTAGCATGGCTGCTTATAGCTCAGACATCGTCGGTTTGTCGCTACGACCCATTTGTCAAGATATTCAATCTGCACATAAACGGAATGGTAAACTACATAGTAGTAGGCTTGCTGGTGGTGTTGTCGTTGTTTGTCGACCGTCCGTTTTGTCGTAGTTTGTGTCCTGTAGGTTTTGTGTTGGGTTGGGTGGCTCGTTTGCCATTTGCAAACAAACTAAGTATACCCAACATATGCCGTGGTTGCGAAAAGTGCAAAAATGTGTGCGACAAAGGATGTATTTCCGGCGACAAATTGCAACAACACAAGATAGATGTAAACGGCTGTATATATTGTGGCGAATGTATGTCGGAATGCCCTCAGAAAGGTATTTCGGTAAGCAAAAAATAAAACGATAACAAACTCTGAAAAATAAAAATAATAAAGGTATAGCTGCAGAGTGTAAGATGCTGATAATATAAATACTAAGAGCGTAAACAACGAAATATACGGCAAACAAATAGGTAATAAATAAATTTATATTTGCTCTATCTAAAAAAATATTGTACCTTTGCAGTTTGAATAATTATAATAATAAACGCGGTAAAGAATTATATATCAACAAAAAAATACAAAACTAAATGAATAGTTTAAGACAATTTATTGATAAGATAAAACCGAACTTTGAGAAAGGTGGCAAGTTTGAAAAACTAGGTTCCACATTCGGTGCGTTTGAAACATTTGCATTTGTTCCAAACGAAGTGACAAAAAAAGGATCTCATATTCGCGATGCTGTGGATATGAAACGTACTATTATCGTAGTGGTGTTGGCTTTGGTACCGGCATTGCTATTTGGTATGTGGAATGTTGGTTATCAGCATTCACTTTCGATAGGAGAAACTGCTCCGATATGCGATACTATATGGTCGAATTTCTGGTACGGTTTCTTGCGTGTGCTACCTATTATCATTGTAACATACGTAGTAGGTTTGGCTATCGAGTTTATGTATGCACAAATCAGAGGTCATGCCGTTAACGAAGGTTTCTTGGCTACCGGTTTGCTTATTCCTCTTATCGTACCTGTTACTATTCCTTTGTGGCAAGTGGCATTGGCTACTGCTTTTGCTGTAGTGATAGGTAAAGAAGTATTTGGTGGTACAGGTATGAACTTTATGAACCCTGCTTTGATAGCTCGTGCTTTCTTGTTCTTTGCATACCCATCGTGTATGTCGGGCGATAAAGTATGGATAAACGAAGCCGGCGATGCTATTTCGGGTGCTACTCCTCTTGGAGACGCTATGGTTGGTAACTTTGCTTCTATGCCTTCTATAATGGATATGTTTATCGGTACTATACCGGGATCTATTGGCGAAACATCTATCCCAGCTATATTGATAGGTGCTGCTTTGTTGTTGATAACAGGTGTGGCTAGCTGGAGAATTATGTTGTCTGTTGTATTAGGTGCTACTGCCGTAGGTCTTTTGATAAATGGTATAGGTGGTAACGAATATATGGAATTGCCTTTCTACTATCATTTCTTGATGGGTGGTTTTGCTTTCGGTTGTGTATTTATGGCAACAGACCCTGTAACAGCTGCTCAAACAAATACCGGAAAATGGATCTATGGTTTCCTTATAGGTGCTATAGCTGTGATACTTCGCGTATTCAACCCTGCTTATCCGGAAGGTATGATGCTTGCTATATTGCTTATGAACGTATTCGCTCCTCTTATCGACTACTATGTGGTAGACGCTAATATCAGAGCTCGTAAGAAAAGAATGCAAGTAACTAAATAACTATAGTAAAAATTAAATTTATAATTGATTGTTATGAAAGATTTTTCTAATAAATATATATTCATTTACGCTACAGTTTTGGTACTAGTGGTGGCTGCTGTACTTGCAACTACAGCTACATTGTTGAAACCATTCCAAATTAAGAATGTAAATACAGAAAAGGTACAAAACTTGTTGGCTGCTATCAACGTAGAAGCATCGTTTGATGAAGCAGAAACTCTTTATAAAGAATATTTCAAAGAAGAGTTGGGTATAAACAAAGAAGGTAATGTTGTAGATGTTTACAATGTTGCAGAAGGTAAGATGGTTGAAGGTACAGAACGTCCGTTTGCTATCGATGTAAAGAAACAACAATCGTTGTTGAAAGAAGGACAAGACGTAGTATTTCCATTGTATGTTTATGAAAAAGATGGACAAAAAGGATATGTAATACCATTGCAAGGTGCAGGATTGTGGGGCGATATATGGGGCAATATAGCTTTGGCTGCCGATTTCAACACTGTTGTTGGTGTTAACTTTGACCATGCCGGCGAAACTCCGGGTTTGGGAGCTGAGATTACTACAAAAGGTTTCCAAGAACCATTCATAGGTAAACATATCTATGATGCTGCCGGAAACTTCACTTCGGTGATAGTAAAAAAGAATGCTGATGCTACTACCGGCAACGAAGTAGATGCAATATCGGGTGGTACTATCACTTCGACAGGTGTGTCGGATATGTTGAAGAAAGATTTGGAATTTTACCAAAACTATAGAAATAAGATTGTCGAATAAGAATAAACTTAAAGATATGAGTGGAAAAAATCTAAAGTTGATTAAAAATCCGTTGAGCAAAGAAAATCCAATCACAGTACAAGTATTGGGTATATGCTCTGCATTGGCTGTAACAGCACAAGTAAAGCCTGCTTTAGTAATGGCTATATCGGTAATTGTTGTTGTTGCCCTATCGAATGTTATTATCTCATTGTTGCGTAATACAATACCTCCTCGTATTCGTATTATCGTTCAGCTATTAGTAGTAGCTATGATGGTTATTCTTGTCGACCAATTTTTGAAAGCTTTTGTATACGATGTAAGCAAACAGCTTTCGGTATTCGTAGGACTTATTATTACCAACTGTATCGTAATGGGACGTTTGGAAGCTTTTGCTATGCAAAACAAGCCATGGGCTTCGTTCCTTGATGGTATAGGTAATGGATTGGGATATGGACTTATATTGTTTATAATAGCTTTCTTCCGCGAACTATTTGGTTCGGGAACATTGTTGGGATACCAAATCATACCAGATAGTTGGTATGCTGCCAATGGTGGTTTCTATCATAACAATGGTTTGTTTATCTTGCCTCCTATGGCATTGATAATAGTAGGTATTATTATATGGGTTCATCGTTCGAGAAACAAAGACCTTTGTGAAAATTAATAATGGAGGGTTAGAAAATTATGCAAGACTTAATAAATTTATTCATACGTTCGATCTTTATCGATAACATGATTTTCGCATTCTTTTTGGGTATGTGTTCTTATTTAGCTGTATCCAAAACTGTGAAAACATCAATGGGACTTGGTATCGCCGTAGTATTTGTAATGGTGATTACTGTTCCGATCAACTATTTGTTGGATAACTACATTTTGAAAGAAGGTGCTTTGACTTGGTTGAGTCCTGAGTTTGCTTCGGTAGATTTGAGCTTCCTTACTTTTATATTATTTATAGCTGTAGTTGCTGCTATCGTTCAATTGTTGGAAATGATAGTAGAAAAGTTTACTCCTGCATTGTATAACGCTTTGGGTATCTTCTTACCTCTTATCGCAGTAAACTGTGCTATATTGGGAGCATCGTTGTTCATGCAAGGTAAAGGATTCCAATCGGTAGGCGAAACAGCTGTATATGCTTTAGGTTCGGGAATAGGTTGGTTGCTTGCTATAGTAGGTATTGCAGCTATTCGCGAAAAACTACGCTACTCTCATGTGCCGGCTCCTTTGAAAGGATTGGGTATTACTTTTATCATTACCGGTTTAATGGGTATAGCTTTCATGAGCTTTTTAGGTATCAAATTGTAAAACTATAGATATAGAAAGGAAGAATAATTGATATGAATATGCATCTATTATCGATAGGATTAGTATTGGGAACAAGTGTTGTTGTGTTCCTTTTGATTATACTTTTCTTTGTAGCATTATTGCTTTTTGTGCGTGCAAAACTTATGCCTAAAGGCGATGTTGTTATCAATATTAATGGCGAAAGAGACGTAACAGTAAAACCTGGTGGTAGTTTGCTTTCTACATTGGCTGCTCAAAAGATATTTTTGCCTTCGGCTTGTGGTGGTAAAGGTTCTTGTGGTCAATGTCGTTGTCGTGTACCTGAAGGCGGTGGCGAGATATTACCTACCGAAAAAGGTTTCTTTACTCGTAAACAAATCCAAGACAATTGGAGATTGGGTTGCCAAGTAAAGGTAAAAGAAAATATGAAGATTATAGTACCTGAATCGGTACTTGGAGTAAAAGAATGGGAATGTACTGTTATTTCTAACAAGAACGTTGCTACTTTTATCAAGGAATTTATCGTGCAATTGCCTGAAGGCGAACACATGGATTTCGTTCCAGGTTCGTATGCACAAATCAAGATTCCTGCTTACTCGATGGATTATGACAAAGATATCGATAAGGGTCTTATCGGTGACGAATATCTACCTGCATGGAAAAACTTTGGATTGTTTGATTTGAAATGTAAAAACGATACTCCTACTATCCGTGCTTATTCTATGGCTAACTATCCTGCCGAAGGTGATAGAATTATGCTTACTGTACGTATTGCTACTCCTCCATTTAAACCGAAACCACAAGTTGGTTTCCAAAACGTAATGCCGGGTATAGCATCGTCGTACATATTCACTCTTAAACCGGGTGACAAAGTTATAATGAGTGGTCCTTATGGCGAATTTAGCCCAATATTTGACTCGAAGAGAGATATGATTTGGGTAGGTGGTGGTGCCGGTATGGCTCCGTTGCGTGCTCAGATAATGCACATGACCAAAACATTACGTACTACAGATCGTAAGATGGATTACTTCTATGGTGCTCGTGCTCTTAACGAAGTATTCTATTTGGAAGACTTCTTACAATTGGAAAAAGAGTTTCCAAACTTCCATTTCCACTTAGCTTTGGACCGTCCTGATCCTAAAGCCGACGAAGCAGGCGTTAAGTATACTGCAGGTTTTGTTCACAATGTTATGTACGAAACTTATTTGAAAAACCATCCGGAACCGGAAGATATAGAATACTACATGTGTGGTCCCGGTCCAATGTCGAAAGCTGTTGTTGCTATGCTTGACAGCCTTGGAGTTGCTAAAGAAAGCATTATGTTCGACGACTTTGGAGGTTGATAAAAGATATAATTTACATATTGATTGTCCCGTTGTGTAATGGTAGCACACCAGATTCTGGCTCTGTTAGTGAGGGTTCGAATCCTTCCGGGACAACAAAAAAGGGGTAATGACACGAGCATTACTCCTTTTTTGTGTTTGCTTATTTCTAACTCTTTTTTGCTTTCAGATATGAATTGGTGAGCTATGAAAGCATCTTTCGGAAAATTTGCTACATTGCTGTAACTTGATCTGTACTGGGCAAACTTACATTTTCTATCGAGTTGGAGATTCTAACTGACAACCAACTGTTACCTATATATCAAAAAGCATACATATAAAAGCGAGAATTTAATTAGCAGTAGCTATATTGTCTGTTCCCAATTGATGGGTGTTTTGCCTTGCGATAGTAATATTTGATTGGTTTTAGAAAAGTGTTTGCATCCAAAGAATCCTCTATATGCCGATAGTGGTGATGGGTGAGGTGCTGTAAGTATATGATGCTTTGAGGTGTCTATAAGTTTGCTTTTTGCTATTGCAGGGTTTCCCCATAGTAAGAATACTACACCTTGTTGATGTCGGGATATGTTGCTTATCACGCTATCGGTGAATTGTTCCCAACCATGTCCAAAGTGCGAGCCGGCATGGTGAGCACGTACTGTAAGCGTGGTGTTTAGTAGGAATACACCTTGTTTGGCCCAGCCGGTCAGCGTTCCACATGTGGCAGGTATAGAGGTGCCAAGGTCGGAGTTTATCTCTTTGAAAATATTGACAAGCGATGGCGGACAGGCTATGCCGGGAGGAACAGAGAAACACAAACCATGTGCTTGGCCTTCGCCATGATAAGGGTCTTGCCCCAATATAACCACCTTGACGTTACTAAAAGGGGTATGCCAGAATGCAGAAAATATATCTTTGCCTTTAGGAAAACACTGATATTGCTTGCGTTCTTCAACTAAAAAAGCTTTGAGTTGTGCAAAATATTCCGATTCAAAATCGGGGCGAAGAACTTCTAACCAGCTCTCTTCCATTATAGGTTTTACTGTTTCCATAGTCGTGTATTATGTGTAAATGATATGCAAAGATACAAATATTTTGCAACAATAGTGTTGGTTGTGGTAAGAAATTTCGTCAGATAAGTGTTTTGGGGCGGCTTTGTTGCAAAGAAAATAAACTTTTTTGAATTATTTTTTCGTAGTTTTTAGATGTGACTTTTGGTAGTCTATTATTTATATATCAAGGTTTTATCTGTTTGGTATTTTGGGATTGTATGTATTGGAATGATAAATATTTTACAAAAAAATAGCATGGGCTGTAATAAAATGACATACTTAAACGACTTATATGTGTAAAATGAAAATAATGAAACCATAAAATAAAAATATTGCAAGATGAAGAAACTAATATTAGCGTTGGCATGTATGCTGACTATGGGTGCTACAATTGCACAAGAAAAAGGAAAATTTGGGATGGAAATAAACAATGGAATGTCGCTTTTTACTAATTATTCGGCCCTCTCGCTTTTCCAAGATGAAACAGCGGTTAATACGTGTAATTTAGCCGAGATAAATCTTTTTTATGCTACTAAGAATAACTTCACTTGGACTTTATCTTTGTTCGGTAATAGAGGCAATACATCAAATATTGCTTTAAACGAGACGTATGGAATACATGGCTTAGTTTTGGGATTTAGACGTAGTGCTATGGTTTCGGAAAAATCAGAGCTTTATTTTGGAATGGGAGTAGGTATGGCTGTTGTAAATAATGATTTTGATGGTTATAGTGTTAATAGGCTAGGATTAAAAACTAATTGGGGATTAGGTTATAATTACTATGTTACGTCAAATACTTATATAGGAGCATCAATTAACTATTCTACTATAGGATGTTTTTCTGCTATGGGAGGACTTTCAATTCCAGATATGCCATTAGGAGCTGATATGACTAACTACTCTTTGAATCAGAAAACAGATGTACAGGGATTAAATTTTCAAATTGGACTTGGTATCAAATTCTAATAGCTATAGTGGAATACTAAATACAATTTACTCTATAATACCCGTATGCCCTTGTCTTTTATTTAAGGTACAAGGGCATTTTTAGGTATAAATAAAGTAGGTAATATAGATATCGGAGATAAGGAAATATATGGTAGTTGTCATATAAGAATATTCCGAATCAAAAATTGATATAGGTTTTGTTTGTCTCTGATGTGTAAATGATATCCAAGAAAATAAACTTTTTTGAATTATTTTTTCGTAGTTTTTAGATGTGACTTTTGGTAGTCTATTATTTATATATCAAGGTTTTATCTGTTTGGTATTTTTGGATTGTATGTATTGGAATGATAAATATTTTACAAAAAAATAGCATGGGGTGTAATAAAATGGCATACTTAAACGACTTATATGTGTAAAATGAAAATAATGAAACCATAAAATAAAAATATTGCAAGATGAAGAAACTAATATTAGCGTTGGCATGTATGCTGACTATGGGTGCTACAATTGCACAAGAAAATAATGATAAAAAATTTGGAGCAGAATTGCAGTTTGGTAATATGTTTTACACAAACTACTCTGCTATATCGGTGTTTTCCGGCGATGCAGAGCCAACTTTAGGACAATCGTATAATGCCAATTTCTTCTATTACCCATCGAAGAACTTTGCATGGACATTGTCGTGTTTTGTAGATGGTGCTAATACTTCAAATCTCGCTTTGAACGAGATGTATGGAACTACAGGCTTTACTTTTGGAAATAGATATATTGCTTCAATCTCAGATAGGTCTGAGCTGTATGTCGGAATAGGTGTAGGTATGGCATTTGCAAACAACAGATTCTCTTATATGGATAAGGACTATACTATAAACAGAATAGGTGCCAGATTTAATTGGGGGATAGGCTATAGATATTTCGTTAATTCTAACGCTTATATAGGAGTGTCGGTAAATTATAGTGGAACATCTTATTTCTCGAACTATAAGTTGCCTGTCAATATGTCTAACCAATCTGTAAATCCCAAATCGGGAGTGCAGGGATTGAATTTCCAAATAGGAGTAGGAGTTAAATTCTGACAATATAAATGAAGTACTAAATACATTTTACTCTATAATACCCGTATGCCCTTACCTTTAATTTAAGGTATAAGGGCATTTTTAGGTATAAATAAAGTAGGTGATGAATAACAGAGAAATTATGACAAGAAATATTTTTCTAATTTTTAAATCTCGATTGTAAGAAAATAGCTTTTGGGGCGTATAATATAACAGTTGCACGGAAAAAAGACGCAAATATGAAGAGTTTAATAAAGGCAATTTCTAAAAAATGCTTTGCAAGTGATTTGCGGATTTTTGTTAGAAAGATTTCTATTTTCTTTTGATTGAGCATAGCGGGCTATGCGATTGAAAAATAAATATAAAGATTACAACAAAAAACGTAAAGCACGCAAAAGTTCAGAAAAGAGTGTATAAACTTAGTACGAACGTGGAATTTTTAGAAGTTGCCTAAAATATATTGGCAGCGCTTGATTTGAGTGTAACATTGATATTTGAAAGATTTTGAAAATAAATAAGGATTAGAAATAATGTAGAAGTTTAGAATTTACCCATCCCCATAATATTCGTATGCCCTTGTTTTAAACGTGGTGCAAGTGCATTTTTAGGGATAAATAAAATAGATAATGGGTGTGTTGGTATATGTTTGGGATTAGAGGAATATGATAAAAGTAGTGATGTGAAAATATATTTTAAAGAAAATCTTTGCCGAATACGGAAAAAATAGTAATTTTGCACATCGAATATACAAAAGAAATAGAATAAAATTTAAAGTAAACAAGGTAAAATATATTACAAAATAATAATAATTCGGAACGAATATTGATAACAAAAATACACTATAATGAATACAAGACAAACAAAGACACACAGTATTTTAGTGCTCTTGATGATGCTGATATTTGGAAGCATTAGTAGTATAGCACAAACTGTTAGTGGTAGCATTACCGATAAGTCGACAGGCGAAACATTGATAGGAGCTACCATTTTGGATGAAATTTCCGGCAAAGGAACAGTGACAAATTCGCATGGCCGATATTCATTGACCATCAAACAAGATAGTGTATACCTCAGGATATCCTATATTGGGTACGAGTCGCAGTATTTTGGTTTACAGTTGGACGATAATGTAGAATTGAATGTACAGCTTAGCCCTGCTATAGAACTTAAGGCTGTAACCATACGTTCCGAACGTCCTACCGATCCAAAAAGTTCGCAGATGAGTGCTATTGCTATACCTGTAGAACAGTTGAAATCTGTGCCGGTATTGTTTGGCGAAGTAGATATCCTTAAAACCCTTCAGCTTATGCCGGGTGTGCAAAGTGGCTCGGAAGGAACAAGCGGAATGTATGTTCGTGGTGGTGGACCCGACCAAAATCTTTTCCTTTTAGATGGTGTGCCTATCTACAATGTCAATCACTTGGGTGGATTTTTTAGTGCTTTTAATGGCGATGCAGTAAAGAATGTAACGCTCTATAAAGGTAGTTTCCCGGCACGTTTTGGTGGTAGGCTATCCAGTGTTCTAGATATAACTACCAATAATGGTAACGATAAAGAATATCATGGATTGGTAAATATAGGATTGATTTCGGCAAAACTTTGTTTGGAAGGTCCAATCGTTAAGGAGAAGACAACCTTTAGTGTTTCGGCACGTCGCACCTACGGCGATGCCTTGTTGCAACCGGTGTTGTGGATGATACAGTCTATGAATGAAGGCGATGGTATGGAGTCTAAGATATTTGGCGGATATTATTTCTACGATTTGAATGCAAAGATAACACATAAGTTCTCCGAAAAGAGCCGTTTGTATGCTAGCTATTACATGGGCGACGATGTTGTGTATGCTAAAATAAAATACGAAGAAAATGGCTTGTTCAATGGTTTTCAAAATGTATATAGCGAATCGTTGAATATGGGAATGAACTGGGGCAATATAGTTGCAAGTTTGCGTTGGAACTATGTTATAAATCCTAAGTTGTTTATGAATTTGACAGGTTCGTTTACTCGTTATCGCAACGATATTGCTATGGGTTACGAATTCTTTGACGAATGGTACGACGAGTCAAGAGGCAACTTCGTTAAGGAAGAGGATATGATGGAGATGAATTATAAATCAGGTATAAAAGATTTTGCAGCTCGTGTCGACTTTGATTATACTCCTACATCTGAGCATAATATAAAATTTGGTGGTTCGTTTACTCATCATATATTTACTCCGGAAGTTATTGGGTTTAAAGTAGAGAGCAATTATACCGACTACTTAGATCAACCGTTTGGCTATGATACTACTATTTCTCAGTCGCTACTTCATGCCAACGAGCTTAATGCTTTTATAGAAGATGATTGGTCTATTACCGAAGCATTAAAAATGAACTTAGGTTTGGCATTGTCGGGATTTGGTGTCGAAGATGCTTTTTATCCATCTATTCAGCCGCGTCTTAGTGGTAGATGGTTGTTGAACGACAACCTTTCTGCAAAGTTCGGATATGCTTATATGACACAATATATGCACTTGTTAAGTACTACCGGCGTTAGTTTGCCTACCGATTTGTGGGTGCCGGTAACTGCTAACATAGAACCGATGAATGCTCATCAAGTAGCGGCAGGATTGTCTTACAACCTACTTGGACTATTAGACCTTTCCCTCGAAGGTTATTACAAAAGTATGGACAATTTGATGGAATATAGAGATGGTGCCACATTCTTTGGTACCAGTGTAGGCTGGGAAGATAAGGTATGTCTTGGTCGTGGATGGGCTTATGGTGTAGAGTTTTTGGCTCAGAAAACAGTGGGCGATTTTACCGGTTGGTTGGCATATACATGGAGCAAAACGATGCGTTTGTTCGACAAACCCGGTCAAGTGTTAAACAATGGCGACCCATTCCCTGCCAAATACGACCGTCGTCACGATTTCTCCATAGTGTTGATGTATAAACCAAACGATAAGTTTGATATTAGTGCTACATGGGTATATTGTACCGGTAATGCGGCTACATTGGCTATGCACGAGTATGAAATAGTTCATGGGGCCAACTATAGTAATATATTGCCTCATGTGTCTAGTCGAAACAATTTCCGTATGCCTGACTATCACAGATTAGATATTGGTATGAGCTTCCACAAACAAAAGAAACATGGTGTTCGTACATGGAATATAAGCGTATACAATGCATACAACCAACAAAATCCATATATGATTTACGAAGGTAGTCAGTATAATAGTACAATAAGAGATTACGAACGTACGTTGATGCAGTTGTCGATATTCCCGATAATACCATCTGTGTCGTATCAATACCGATTCTAAAAGGAGTGGTAATTAAATAAAACAAACTATTGTAAACATAATAAACTAGATAGAAATGAAGAATATAAATAAAATATATACTAAACTATTTGTAGTATTGTTCGCTTGTTCGGCAGTGTTGCTATCGTGCGAAAAGCCTGTCGATATTCAGTATTTGGATATGGACCCTAAAGTTGTGGTAGAGTCGGTGAGCGAGGTGGATAGTGTAATGGATATAAGGCTTACTTATAGTAGGTGGTTTTTGTCTAACGAAAGCTTTAAAGAGATATCTGATGCAGATGTTATTCTTAAAGTGAATGGCAATGTTGTAGACGATATTACATACGGCAAAATAGGTGAAAGTGAAAAAATTTATTATACAGTAAATTCTTATGTGCCTAAAGAAAATGATGAGTTGGAATTAACAATACAAGTTCCGGGAGAGGAGGTGGTAACATCGTCTTGTGTGGTTCCAAGCAAGCCGGAAGTATCTGATTTGAATGCTGAAGAATACTACGAATATAGAGAATATGAGTCGTGGGATTATATGATGGATACATTGGTTATTATCAAAGATTCCAATTATTCGGCAGAGGTGTCGTTTGTGCTAAATGATAACCCTGACAAACATAATTATTATAAAATAGAAGTTTTGGGAGTATATGATCATGGTGTTTACGTTAATCATCAAGCAATAGAAAATTGCTATTTTGAGTTAGACGATATGTTGCTTACATCTGATATATATACTATAGTAGAGGGTAGTTCAGAATTTTATGGCAATGAATTTATTTTCTCTGATGAAAAGATAAATGGCCAAAATTATCCTATGAAGCTTAAAATTTCAAATTACGACTATTACCACGAATATTGCCACACATATTATTTGAAAATATCGGAATTGACAGAAGATATGTATCGTTTTTTGCAAACTAAAACTTCGTCAAGCGACGAGTTAAATACAATGTTAGGAGCAGAGCCTACTCAGATATTTTCTAATATTGATAATGGGATAGGAATATTTGCTGTTTCTTCACCAAAGCTTATCAAATTGGATATTAATACAAACAATAAATAATAAAAGTAAGGCAATTAAAAATGCTTTATAGGCTGAATAAGTAGAAGATTAGTGTAATAGTGGGAGTAGGGAAGACGAATTTACCTGCTCCCATATTTTTTGTTTAATGCTCCAAAATATTCAAGTATATCAATTAGCTCTTTTGGTTCAGCACCCGACGATGTTTTGTAGTAATAGTATTTTCCATCAATGATGTATTCTAGCAGATATGTGCTGCCGTCAATGACGTAAAATCCGCTGTCGTCGTTGTTGCGAGTAATGTGGCTGAAAGTGTTTATAAGCGACGTTACGGAGTCTGATTCCATCGAAGTGAGTTTGTAGCTCTCATTAATAAATAGCTTAGGTTTGAAAATTCTCAGATGCTTAAAGTATAATTTGCCGTTTTGGAGACGATATATCCGATTCCCACCCAGTGGATTCATTATTATTAGTCGTATAATACCGTTGTCGCCCACCGGGTAACAAAGACTCTTTTCTTTGGCTTTTTTCATAAATTTTTTGTGGTAAGAATTGTCAATCGAGTGCTCTTCCCACAGATATAATAGGTTGGTTGTAGAGTCTTTCCACCATTCTTCCGACATGGGAGGTTGTAAAATAAATACATCCTTGTTGGGTTTTTTAGGTGCTTTTTCGGAGAACTCTATACCCAAATGATATGCCAACTGTCGTAAGGGATAATAAAAGTATTGATGCTTTTTGTAGGCATAAAGACAATACTTATAGGCGCTGTCTGCCGAATGTTGCCATCTTCGCCACGATGGGAATGGGTACATCCAAGCACTATAGTATAGGCGTGCAAGTTTTAGATAATTAGGATTGTCTGTCCTTACAACATAGTTATCTAATGATTCAATCCATATTGTGTCGTATCCATCTATATTTTTTGTCCATACTGACAATGCACTATCTGCGTTTGTCGGCAAATAAACTCTAAGTTTCGGATCTTCTTTTAGAACCATAGAGTCTATGTACATATCGGAATTGATGGTAAATACAGGGTAATCATACTTTTTTTCGCCGATTTTATTACATCTGAAATAGCACCGAGAACCAATAGGAATGTTATCGAAATGTGTTATTGTCGAAGTGTCGCACCAATTATGAAATCTTATAGTATCCTCGCATTCCACTCTCAAGGAAAAGCAAAAACAATCATATAGTTGCTTGCCGGTAGGATCAAATACTCGTGCCGAAAAGTTTACTTGTGCCTTACTTGCAAGACTGGTAACTAAAATAGCTACAAATATCAAAATATGTTTTCTCATAGCGTTGTTATTTGTTTGAACTTGCAAAGGTACACATTTTTTTTTGTATATAACAAAATAGATTACATTATTTATGAGGGAATATTTTTGTTTTTGTTACACTTTTATGAGGGAGTGACTAAAGTTGTAAGCCGAAAAAGTGATTGCGAAAATTGGTGCCGGGCTAGAGTGTTGTGGTGTATAAGTAGCGAGATTGTTTGGTCGACGAGGCTTTTGGTTTTGCAAATCGGTAGTTCGTATTCCAAAACTCCCATGTTTAAGAGTTAAAACTCCCACGTTTAGGGTAGCTAAGTGTGGGAGTTTTAGGGTGCAAACCACATAGTTTATAATTGCAAATATGGTGGTATAAATATTTCTGCGAATATAATAAAATACAGAAACAAAATAGTTTTTTTATTCCGTCAGAATGTCTTTTCGTTTTTGTATTATTATGTTTTTCCATTGTCGTCGTACTGCCGAGAATGTCTTGGTACGTTGGTATTCTTTGGAATATTTCTTTTCGCCAATCTTTATCTTTAGTTTGGCATTGTCTATGTCGTTCATGTTGCCTTTGTATTTCACAAACATATTTATTCCCAACGGCCATTCTAATACCGATACGTTGTAGTCGAAGTCCATATTCATATATTGTGTTCCTGTTATTCCAACTTTATAACGGTCTAGCTGTAGTACAAATGGCATGAACGATACGACTTGTTGTTTCATTATAATTTCCACTGCAAGGCTGTCGATAAGGTTGCGTTCTTTGTTTTTGAATAATAGTAGTTTTGAGAACTTTTGGAATGTTTTGTTGTCTAGTAGCACAAGGCTGTCGCCACGTAGGTAGCACGATGCCACCAACGACGGCATATTTATGTTCAATGTAGAGTCGAATTCGCCGACAGCGATAATGTCGGTAGATATAAGTCCTTCGAACGAACGCAACATAGGCAACATAGTGTCTACTGCAGGTACTTTGGTGGTTAAGGTGTTTATGTTTAGCTTATCTATCTTAAGCTCTGCCGAAAAGTCGGCTTTGGTTTGGTCTATGGCTTTGTATAACAGTGTTATGTTCATAGCACCAAGGTCGGAGGTGAAGTTTAGGTTATCCAAAAGTATTGATTGGTTTTTCAGTACCACCTCTCCTTGTATATTGCTAAAATTGGCTTTGCCATATATAGCTTGTTTTATGTCGGTGTATAGACTTATGTTTATGTTGTCGGGTACTTCAATTACCGACATTGGTACCACAGTATCTGTTGTTGCCAAAAGGCTGTCTGTAGCAGTGGTGGTACTTTCGGATACTACCATCACATTCATAAGCTCGTTAATGTTTAGAGTGTTCGATTTTATCGACAAATTGCCTTTAAACTTCTCTTTTCCCGCCAATGCTTTGGTTATGTTGCTGATTGTTCCGGACATTTGTAGGTCGGAGTTTTTAGCACTCACTATCAGATTTTTTAGTTCTAGATTATCGTTGGATAGCGATAGTTTCATCGATGGCATATTTACGGCATAGTTTAGCATGCCAAGGTTGGCGGTAGTACCATTTATGCTAAAGCTGGTCGATATTTTCCATTGTTCTGTAAGTGTTTGCAGTAGGTCTGCTTGTTGTGTTGTGTCGGTAAACGGCTTAAACAGATAGTCTATAGTCTGTTCTGCTGTTAGGTTGCGATAGGCATATTGGTCGTTGGTTAGTTGTTTTATAGGTTTTAGGTCTATACCTAAGTTTAGTTTGTCGAATATAGCGTTTATGCTATCTGTTTCAAATTTAGTATTGGCAGTGCTAATGTCGCATTTCAGTGTCGGCGACTGTTGTGCTTCGGCATTTGGTTCCATGCATACCTTTAGTTTGGTTTTGTGGCTTGTGTAGTGCATATTGCCCATCATTTTAAGGTCTGCATTTGTTAGATCAAGGTCGGCAACTGCGAGCATAACTGTGTTGCTGTTTTCGGGAGTAACGGAAGCCTGTACTGTAGTCCTGCCTATAGAGCCGTTTGCCATAGTAGCGTAGGCAATGTTCATCGAGTCTATCTCTATGTCAGCCCATGCCAATGCAGCATTGTGGTTGTTGCCGGTGGTAGGGTTAACTTTTATTGTTGCCTTCGGGAAACTAATGCTCATAGTGTCGGCAGGAATGTCGGCAGCTATATTGTTTAGGTGCATTGTAGCTTGCGCTTTTATTTTGTCCCATTGTTGATTGGTTATATAGCTTAGTTTTGTGTTTGCGTCTAGGGTTATATCTGTTTGGCCTTTTATGCTTATGTTGCTTACTACAGGGAAGTAGTGTAGTGTGCTATCTATATCGATAGTTGTGGCAAGATGTGCTTTTATAGCCGGATTTTTCAGTACATTGTTTGCAGTAGCTTGTGCTTCAATGTTGGCACAAACGCTTTTTAGCGAAAAGTTTTTTATCGTTGCATGCGATGGTGTATTGTTGTTTAGGTCTACAAAGGCGTTCGCATCTAGGTTTATGCTGTCTATCCAAAAGTTTATGGATTGATGTTTGAATGCTGCATTGCCAATAGTAATGTCGGTGGCAACGGTAGGGTAGGAGGTTTGTGAGTAAAGTCCTTTTACTTCGGCATCTATGTCCAAACTTCCGCTAGCTTCTATAGTCGATATTATTGGTACTATTGCTGTAGGAATCATTTTCTTTGCCAAATCGATGGCCGGTACCGAAGCATGTAGGCGTGCATCTACATCTATTTTGTTAGAGTTGGCAAGCAGTATAGTTCCGTCGGCTGCAAAGGCTATGTCGTTTATGCTTAGGTCGGCTTGTGCAAGGTCTATGCTTATACCGTCGATGTTTGCCGATAGTTGAGTGGCAAAGTCTATATCTAAATCCTTCACCAGTGTTGTTGTGTCGGTGCGAAACTCTATTTTGTTTAAGTCTAGTGTTAGGTGCAAATCAGCATTAGGATCGAAGAAGTTACCGTTAAGCTTTATTGCCATCTCGTCGAATTTGCCATAAAGGTTGACATATTGGTCGTCGTAAACTATTTTTCCACTGGTTATTTCAATATTTTCTATACTGGCCGAGTGTAGGTAGTCTTCCAGTATGAACTCGGTAGTTGTAGTGTCCTCTTCCGATAGAGGGAATATTTCCCAATTGGCTTTTCCGGTGCTGTCGGTAAATACAAATGCCTTTATTCCGTCTAGGTATATGGTGTTTATTTCTAGGTCTTTAGTCTCTAGGTATTTTATAGGGTCTAGTTTTATGCGGCATGAACTGAACGATAGTAGCGAATCTTTGGCGGTAGGGTATTTTTCCGCTGTTTTTTCAAATGCTTTCGACACTATGTTACCCTCGTTTATGGTAAGATAAAAGTCGGGGTATGTCGACAAGAAAGTGATGTCGATATTTTGAAAATTCACGTCGGCATTGAGTAGTTCGTTTGCAAAATGGTTTACAATTTTAGTTGTTTTTTCTGGAGTAAAAACCATATATAGTGTAGTTCCAACAGCTATAGCTATCAATAGTATAATAACTGCCAAAGGTATAAATATAATTTTTGCTATCTTTTTTGCTATGGAATGTTTCTTTTTTTTATGTTCTTTCTTGTCTATATCGCTCATTATTATTGGTTTTATGGAATATCAATCTTGTTTGTTGATGGCTACAAAAGTAATGTTTTTTTTTGAACTAAACAAGTGTAAAAGACAATAGATAGTATCTATAGTGTTGCAATATAATTGTTAAATAACTTTTTTTATCAATTTGAATAGTGTGTATGTTAAAGTAAATGTGTAACTTTGCAACTTTATTGCTAATACTGTAGTATGCGGCAATTCTTTGGTATTTAGATAGATGTGGAAAATAAGTGATAAAATAAATAACTAATTATTAATTTAAAAAACAATTCATTAATGAAAAAACTGTTACAAGTTTTGCTATTAGCGGTAATGTTGATGCCGTTTATAGCACAGGCTCAAACAACAACACCTGCGACTCTTCCGTATAGTTGTTCGTTTGAAGATGCCACAGAAAATGCGAATTGGACCCTTGTTAGCGGTGCTTCTGCCAATAAGTTTTTTATTGGTACAGCTGTAAACAATGGTGGTACACAATCGTTGTACGTGTCCAATACTGCAGATGGAAGTTCGTTTGCCTACTCGTCGAGTGGAACGAAATGGTGTTATGCTTACCGTGAAATATCGGTAACAACTGCTTCTTCGTACATTTTCTCTTTTGATTGGAGATGTGTAGGAGAGCATAATAGTTATGGTGTATACGATTATGGTCGTGTATTTTTAGTGCCTGAAACTGATACTTTACAAGTGTATCATGATGGTGACTATTCCGGACCTATGGGTATATCAAGTAACTATGGACCTGCCGGTTGGATAGCTGTTGATAATAATGTTCCTTTGGCCGGAGATAGTACATGGCACACATTTATCAGCGATGAGATTACAATTCCTGTTGGAACATGGAAATTGGTTTACTTATTTAAAAATGACAGTTATGGTGGTGGTGATAGCCCTTTGGCAGTCGACAATGTTGCTGTTATGGAAGTATCGTGTCCAAGACCTAGTGGTATCAGTTTAGCTGATATTTCTTCAACCTCGGCTACTATAGCTTGGAATAGAGGTGGTGTTACTTCTTTCAACTACGAATATGTTGTTGATGGTGCTTCTCGTACTTACATTACAACATCGGTATCTGATTCTGTAGTAACTCTTGACAACCTTACTCCAAACACTAGCTATACTTTCTATCTTCAAGCTGTTTGTGGTACAGATACTACTTTTTGGAGTTCGATGACTTTCAGAACTAGCTGTGCTCCTTATGCTCTTAGTACATTGCCAATGACTGAAGGTTTTGAATCTTGGAACAATATAAGTTATGACCCATGTTATGTCGCTTCATATAGTTCTACTACATCGCATTTGTATCCAAGCATTTCTAATTACGAAGTTAGTACAGGTAGCAATGCAGTAGAATTATATGCTCCATCTACAGGTTATTGTTGGTTCGCATTGCCTGCTTTCGAAGCTGATTTAAATCAATTGCAAGTTCGTTTCGATTGTAATATCTATAGCTATCAACTTATAGTTGGTGCTATGTCGAATCCTAACGACATCAATACTCTTGATACTATAATTATTTTTGACAACAATGATGGTGTATACCATACCTATACTTTGCCTTTGAGCCTATATCAAGGAACAAACAAATACCTTGCATTTGTTGTACACGGAGCTAACGGCAATCGTGGTGATGTGTATCTTGACAATATAACAATGGAACTATTACCTGCATGTCCTGATCCTATGAATTTTGCTGTAGTAGCAACAGGTTCGGAAACAGCTACGGTATCATATTCTGCTACAAGCGATATTGCTGAATATATAATAGAATACGATACTGCAGGATATACTTTGGGAAATGTAAATGCACAAAGAGTTACATCTATATATGGCGATACTACATATATTACAGGATTAGACCCGGATACTCGTTACGATTTCTATATCCGTTCGGATTGTGGTAACGATACCGGAAACTGGGTTGGACCTATAACTATACGCACAGCATGTGCTCCTATTGCAGATATAGATTTACCATATACTGAAAGTTTCGACACTTGGGAAAATATTAATTCTAACCCATGTTACAAAACAAACGATTATCCAAAACCAAGCATATCTACAAGCGAAGCATACGATGGTACAAAATCGTTGTACTTGTCGGCCGGAACTTATTATGAATCGTGGTTCTCTATGCCTGTTTTCGAAACTGAGATGAACTTGTTGCAAGTTACATTCAGTATGAAGAAAACAAGTGCCGGTAGCGAATATCCTGTATTGGTAGGTTTGACTAGCGATCCTACTTCTTTGGATGATTTCGAAACTATAGCAACTGTTAGATGTTATAGTGCTAATGTTTGGGAACGTAAAATGGTGCCTTTCACAAGTTATCAAGGTACAAAAAAATACATCACTTTTGTTTCTCCTTACGGTGTTGAATCGTACAACCATATAGATAGTATAGTAGTAGAATATGCATCTGCATGTACCGATCCTATCAATCTTGCTGCCGTAGCAACAAGTTCTACAGGTGCTAAAATAAATTATACAAATACAGGTAGCTATGGTGTAGATGTAATGTATGGAGTACACGGTTTCGATTTGAGCAATGGTACTATAGTTTCTTCTACTATCGACAGTGTGGAAATTAATAACCTTACACCAAATACATTGTACGATTTTTATGTACGTGCAAATTGTGGTTCGGAAATAGGAAGTTGGATAGGACCTTTGACTGCTCGTACTCATTGTGCAGAATTTGTTGATATTTCTGATAACCCATTTATCGAAGATTTTGATAGTTATACTACCGATGTAGCATACAACTCTTCTACTCCGGGTGCATATCCAAACCATACAATGCCTCAATGTTGGAGTTTCTTAAATATGTCGTCGTCGTCGTATTCATATCCTCAAGCGTTTATTTCTTCGGCTGCCGACTATGCTACATACGGCAACTGTTTATTTATTAAAGGTTCGGATACTAAAAATCTTCATGTAACATTGCCAAGATTTAACGAAAGTATAAATCTTCTACGTATAGCATTCTCTACAAAATTTGAAAGTGCAACCAGAGGACGTCTTATTCTTGGTGTTATGACAGATGTTGATGTAGATAGTACATTTATTCCTTTGGATACTATACCAAGTAGTACAAGCAAGGTTCGTCATGAATATTTGTTCTCTCAAAGCGACCTTTATGGTACAGACTATCGTATCGTATTAAGATTTGGCGAAACTAACAACTGGTTCTTAGGTATAGATAGTATAGTAGTTGATTTGGCTCCTACATGTAGCCGTCCTGAAAACATAGCTGCTATCGATTCTACTATTACTCAAACTACTGCCGAAATCACATGGACTTCTGCTGCTACTAACTGGATATTGGAATATGGTGCCGAAGGATTCGCTCCGGGAACTGGTACAGTGGTAGCTGCTAATACTAATCCTTTTACTCTTACAGGTCTTACTCACAGCACTCGTTACGATGTTTATGTTCGTGCTGCTTGTGGTTTCGATACTTCGGAATATGCTATGACTCCCGGTACATTCCAAACAGCATGCGATGTTGTAACTACATTGCCTTGGACTGCCAACCTAGATGGTCATTTTGATGAATTCTATCATACCAACACTTACAATGCAGCTCCTACTTGTTGGGAACTAATCAACCGTGGCGAAACTTCTAGCTGGCGTTATAGCGAATCGTCGTCAGATGTACGTACAGGTCGTCGTGCATTATATTTCTATGGTTCGGCATATGCTAGCACAGTTAATGATGACTGGTTGATAACTCCTGAACTACAATTGAGCGGAGACGAACAAATCACTTTCTGGATGAGAAATGTATCTGCATCTACATCTAGCGACTATGCTGCAAATATGAAACTATACTACTATGTCGTAAATCCAAATATCGACACTTTGAATACTGCTTCGTTTATCCAAATAGGCGATAGTATAAGAAAATCGGGTGTTGGTGCCGACGAATGGGACGAATACATTATACCATTGACAGGTGTAAGCGGTAATGTTCGTTTGGCATTTGTTGTAAACTCTAGTAGTTTCACTTTCTGTGTAGACGATATCGTAGTGGAAGATATACCATCTTGTCCTCGTCCTAACGACGTAGTATTTTCTAATATCCAAGAATCTCAAGTTGATGTAGTTTGGACAGGTACTGGCGATACTTATACAGTGGCTTACGGTGTTAGTGGTTTCAGCATTAGCGATGCTTCGGCATATCAAACTACTACTGCAAACACCAATAGTGTTACTTTGACCGGAATGTTATCGAATACCAACTACGATGTATATGTAGCTGCAAACTGTAGCAATCCTACAGCTACAAGCCAATGGTCGAATGTGAAAACTGTTCGCACTGCTTGTGGTATTACTGCTGTTCCTTTCAGCGAAAACTTTAACAGCTATACTACTGATGTAGCTACTTCTTCGGGTGCTCCTAGCACATATCCTAACCATCAAATGCCTACTTGTTGGAACTTCTTGAATATGTCGGAAAACTATCCTCGCATGTATATTAGCCGTAACTCGGGATACCCTGTCGACGGAAATTGTTTGTTCTTCCAATCAAGCAACACTATACCGGCTTATGCTATATTGCCTAGAATGAATGCATCTATCGATTCGTTGATGATTGAATTTACATTCCGTAACGAAGGTACATCTGCTGCCGATGGTATATTGGCTCTTGGTGTTATGACTAACCCTGCCGATGCTTCTTCATTCGTTGAGTTAGAATCATATCCTCGTACATCTACTCACAGAACTATTACTCATAATTTCTGGGTTGATTCGATAAGTGGTACAAACTACTATATAGCATTCCGCTATGGTGGTGGTTCTACTAGCAATTACTATTTGGCTATCGATAATATATCTGTTAGATATGCTCCTACATGTAGAGTATCTGAAGGTCTTGTAGCTTCTAATATTACTAGCAACTCGGCTACATTGTCGTGGAATAATGGTAGTGGCGATTCTTACCTAGTTGCTTATTCGGCTAATGGCGATTTCAATCCTGATACATGTACTGCTGTATTGTCAGCTACTACAACTACTGTAAATCTTAGTGGTCTTCAATCGTTCACTAATTACTATTATGCTGTAAGAACTGTATGTAATGGTGATAGCAGCGACTGGTCTGAAAAAGCAAGCTTCAGAACTGCATTGGATTGCGGTACTAATACATACGAAGAAGTAGAAATTGCAACCGGTACTTCAAGCAACTCTACATTACCATTCTATGCTTCGGCAAACTACTATCCAAAAGCTAAAACTTGGCAAATAGTTACTGCTCAAGAATTGGAAATGGAAGGTATGTACAGTGGAAATATTTACAGCGTAGGCTTCCAATACGATGGTGGAACTCCTATAGCTCCAAACGTAAGAGTATATCTTGCTAATACTACATTAAACACTATGGCTACTGCCGATACATTAGGACCAAACCAAATGACATTGGTATACGAAGGACCTGCTTCATTTAGCAACGAATCGACATGGTCTGTTATCGACTTTAATACTCCATTTGCTTATACTGGTGGAAACGTTATGTTGGCTGTAGAACGTACTACAAACTTGACTAGCTCGGGTAGCTTCAAATATGATGGTGGTGTATCCGGAGTAAACAGAAGTGTGTACAAATATGATGGTTCTTGGAGCTCGAGTATTTATACTTCTTCTTATCGTAACAATTTAAGTTTTGTAGGATGTACTGCTATTCCTCCATGTCCTCGTCCTTCTAATGTTACTATATCTAATATCCAACCTACACAAGCTGATGTTGCATGGACTTCGAATGGAACAAGCTTTGCTATAGCATACGGTCCTCATGGTTTCAGCATGGATTCGGTTAATGCTTATCAAATAGTAACTTCAACTACTACCAATGTTACCCTTGCCGGTCTTACAGAAGGTATAAGATACGACGTATATGTACGTGCTATATGCAGTGCTACCGATACTAGCGCTTGGTCGTACTTGAATACATTTGTTACTACTTGTTCGTCTGTTTCTGTACCATATAGCGAAGACTTCAACGGATACACAGAAGATATATCTAGTGGTTCGTCTGCTCCTGCTGCTTATCCTTATCATTCGTTGCCTTCGTGCTGGACATTTATCAATACTTCTAACAATTCAGGTGCTCAACCTCAAGCTTATTTGTCGTCGTACAATTACTATGTAGCCGACGGTACAAATTATATGCTTCTTAGCTCGGAATACGGAAAGGTTGTATATGCAGCTCTTCCTAAATTCAACGAACCTATTTCTTCGTTGTATTTGTCGATGGACTACAGAACATATAGTTCGAACGAAGGATACAATGGTAAACCTGAAATAGGTGTTATGACAGACCTTGGCGATACTTCTACATTCGTATTGTTGGAAACATTGCCATTGACTACTACTTATGCTAGAGCTGAACACTATTTTGTGGTAGACTCGTTGCAAGGTAACAACTATAATATTGTTATCCGCTACAAAGCTACTCCTGATGGATATTCTAGCTATTCTGCTATGTTCGACAATATAGTTGTTGACATTGCTCCTGATTGTATTCGTCCTTTGAATCCTTCTGTCGACAGCATAGGACAAACTGCTGCTTACTTGAGCTGGAGAAATGCAAATACTACAAGCAACTTTGTTGTTGAATACAAAAAAGCTGCCGATACAGTATGGACTGCTATAAATGGTGTTACATCTACTTCGTTTGTTATAAACAACCTATCGCCTGCTACTGAATACAATTTCCGCGTGAAATCGTTGTGTAGCGCTACCGAAGAAGGTGGATATAGCGATGTAGTATCGGCTACTACACAATGTGGTGCTATTCAATTGCCATTTATCGAAACTTTCGCAAATACTAATTTCCCATACAGCTGCTGGACCAGATTCAGTGGTGCTTACACTAATCCTTCTAGCTATAATGGTGGTTGGGGTCATACTACCAGCACTAATGGATTGTCGGATGGTCACCTTAAATTTAATATCTATAGTTCTTATTCTTACGGCGTAGTTACTCCGGAAATCGACCTTACTCAGGTTGCCGATGCAGAACTTACTTTCGATCTTGCTCTAACCGGATACAACAATGCTAATGCTCCTGAACAAAGTAGCGATGATAAATTTATCGTTGCAATATCGACAGACGGTGGTGCTACTTGGGTGGATACCAACGCTGTAATTTGGGGTCACGATTCGGCTACTTGCGACTATATGTACGACTCTATCACCAATGTGGCAACTACTCCGACAATATCGTTGAGACAATATGCAGGTAATGTAATTAAGATTGCATTCTGGGGAACTTCTACTACAAGTGGTACCGACAACGATCTACATATCGACAACATATCTGTTGTTGCTATATCGTCGTGCGAAAAACCTGTTATTACAGATGTTGTTCCTACTCACAACGAAGCTACTGTTTCGTGGACTTCGATGGCTACAGACTTCCAAGTAGTATACAAAGGAATGAATGATGCTGAATGGATCGACACTATAGAAGTGGCTAATGCTACTACTTACACTATAACCGGATTGACTCACGAAACCGGATACATTGTTGCTGTTCGTGCTTTGTGTACCGACGAAAACTCTATGTGGGCAGAAACTACATTTACTACTACAGAAATTCCTTGCTTGGTTCCTACAAATGTTGTAGCTAGCAATATTACTTACACTTCGGCTACTATAGCTTGGGAAGCTGCCGGAAACGAAGTATCGTGGGAAGTTAAATATGCAGTAGCCGGTATAGATACTACTATTGTTGCTGAAACTAACCCTGTAGTATTAGAAAACTTGTACTCGGGCGACGAATACCAAGTATGGGTACGTGCTTTCTGTGGTGCTGATACTTATAGCGACTGGTCGGAAGGTTATACTTTCACTACTGCTACTTGCGAAGCTCCTGCAAACGTTGCCGTTTCAGGTGTAACCGAATCGTCAGCTACTATAACTTGGGTTCCTGTTGAAGGTCAAACTAAATGGGAAATCTCTTACGGAATAGAAGGTGTCAACGAAGAAAACGGTACTATAGTAGTTGTAGAAGGTACTCCATTACATACTATAGAAGGTTTAGACTACGAAACTACTTACGATGTATATGTTCGTGCTATATGCGAAGAAGGTGTATACAGTGCTTGGACTTCGAAAACTCAATTTACTACAGACGGTATAGGTATCGATGCAGTAAACGGTAATGTTGATGTTCGTATATATCCTAACCCTGCTTATACCGAAGCTACAATAGCGGTAGAAGGCGTTAGCGGTAATGTAGAATTTGTTGTTGCCGATATGAACGGACGTATGATTGTAACCGAAACTATAGCTTGCGAAGGTTCGTTAGTAAAATCTATCGACGTTAGCAACTTGGCTAAAGGTGCATACTTCGTACACATCTACAACGACAACTTCAACACAACTCGTAAGTTGATCGTTAAATAATTTAGATAACTTTTAGCCTTTGGTTGTTAGCTATTGGCTATTTGGATAAAGCACGCTGCCTTCGGGCGGCGTGCTTTTTTTTGTTTAAACAGCTTGGCGGTTGGCTTTCTAAAATTCTTATGGCAACTTCTAAAAATTGCTTTGCAAGTGATTTGCGGAATTTTCTTAGAAGAGACGTACCGCGGTGCGTCTTTGCAATATATTGATTGAGCATAGCGGGCTATGCGATTGAAAAAGAAATAGGAAGATTACAACAAAAAAC
>JAFZDP010000024.1 GCA_017561155.1 Bacteroidales bacterium
AACGGACGAAGATGAAAAAATACTTAAAGCAACGTATGATGTCAGTGAACTTTATAATATAGATTATTATCAATGTTATTACCATTTAATGGAGATTTTGCCAACGCCACCACAGATACAGAAATATTTATGGAAAAGGTTGTATCAAGTGGCTTTTGAGTTGGATGAGAAAGGTTTAATGTTTGAACGTATGATTTTGATGCAGTATTTTTCTCTTAAAGCTAAGTATTATGACGACCTTATAAACAATTTCGACAAGTATAAATGATACTAATTGCAAACAGAAAAATAAGCTGTTTATCAACAATTTTGCAGAATAATTACGATTCATGTTTATGTTTAAAATACACAAAATCAAAACCATTGTCTTATTTCTGATACTGATTATAGTATCTACCGATATTTATGGTAGGAAGGTTGATGTTATAATAAATAAAGATGAACAAAAAATAAGTATTATAGATACTATTTGGGAAGATACTACAAGATATGATTATATTTTCCCGGGAGAGTTGAAACTATATACTATAACTAAAGCCGATACTCAGTGTATATTTGTTTCACCTTGTGTGTCGGAATATACTATAAAGAGTAAAAACTGTTGTGAAATATATTTCTGGCCAAGTAGAGTCATTTTTCCTGACGACTGTATGTGTTTGATGGAAGATAGTGAGGTAGGTTGCTATAAAAATGTTGCAGATGCTGAATTTAGTATGCTTATTGAATTTGCAGACAGCAATGTTGTTTTTTCCATCACTCCTTTAATAGATATATTAAGCCGCACTAAAGAATATTCAAAATCGTTGCTCGTCGAAATAGAGGAGCAGAAATTTGATGGCACAATAGAGTCAGCCTTTTACTGGAACACCGTTTACGAAACAATTATTCATAATAATCTAATGTTTTATTTGTTTACAAATACCGGATTGCAATCGAAAGACTTATTGCTTCTTTCGTCTAAACTTATGGTCTATAAATACTGGTAGTAGTGCAATAACAGATATTATTTTAAGGTAAGTCGACCGCCGACTCAAAGCTCTTTAGTCTGCACAGCACAGCCACTTGCATATATCGAGATATTTTTAAAACTTTAAATAGCAAATAGTAATGAAGAAATTTATTGGAAGTGCCATTTTATTAGTGATGTTGTCTTGTGGAAACATAGAAACTAATACTGTTAGTATTGAGAGTGTCGAAGAAACAAAATCGGTAACTGTAGTAGATTCGTGTTTACTGAGAAAAATAGTTACATACGTGAAGTGTTTTGAAATAGATTCGGAAGAAATTATAGTGGTTGAATTTGTGAATAAATGGCCCGAAACGTATAAAAAAGGAATGATAGATACATTGGCAGCGCTATCTACAAAAACAAAGGATAATTTTTTTTATGGATATGATGGAGGATACAAGGGATGTTTTAAAATAAAAGATAATTTTGTAGAGATATATGATAGTCTTAATATAGGGTCGTCGTTTTATTGTAAAGAGTTGTTGGTTGATACAGTTCTGTATGCAACTCAAGAGAGAGATACTATGCCAAAAGGTTTTCTTATTTTGATGAAAGAATATGACACATTGTCATTTTGTTACTTTGAACCAAGTTGTTAGATGTAAGTAGTTTTTTGAAAATATTGGAATTTATACCGGTGGATTAATTTTTGATACTTTGGTTGTGGACTCCGGTATTGCCATTATCTTTTTTGTGGCTAGTGAAATGACTTTTTAAAATAAAAAAGTCGTAAGGTCTTTTTTTGTCCCTACGACTTTTTTTTTGAGAGTGTTGTTGGTTTTTGGTATCTTTCTCAAAAACTCAACTTATTTCAGAACAATGTCCTTATTATCGTTCCAAAGTTTTGTATATAAGTTCGCCTGTACCTATTCTGTATCCTTCTGTTTTCAATATTAGATTTCCATCTTTGTTTACGATAAATACCAAAGGATAGTTATCTCTAAAATATTGGTCCGATTTTTCCAACAAATCGTTCATCCATTGGCTGTCTTTGTCTTCGATGATTATTGCATTAGCAGGCAATTGTTTAGCCAATTTGTTGGCATCGAAATCTTTTGTCATACGGCTGGTAGGAACCAAAAATACCATAGTACCATTCCATTGTTCAAATTTTGTTTTGAATGCTGCCAAGTCGTTTACCAAGTGGCGTGTAGGCTCTCTGTTTGGATCGATAAAGCATAATACCAAATCTTTTTCTTTCACACAATCGGCAATGGTTTTGTCGTTGTTGTGGTTCCAAATTATTTCGGTGTTCAAATCTACTTTTCCGTATATTTCTTTTCTGGGAACAAGGGTTCTCAATTCGATGTTTTGAGTAGTAGTTTTGCCGGCTTCTATGTTAAAGAACACTAGTTTGCTTAGAGTAGTACCATCGCTATAGCGATTTCCGGTAGACAACATGTAATATCCCGGTTCCAAATCAAGGCTTACAGGGAAGTTGGCTACGCGAGGGTCGTTTTCGAAATCGAATGTAGTGAAGTCGCCATTTTCAAATTTGGCTATAGTGTAGTGTATCCAATATTCCGGTTTTATTTCTGTTTTGTTTGTGTAGTTCAATACTAGTTTGCCTGTTTCTGTTTTAGGTTGTTCTTCTTCGAACGAATAGTTTTTCCATTGTCCGTCAGAGTAAGCAAAAAGTAGGTTTGTAGCATTGTCAAGGTATGCAGGAATATCCAAAGCACGACAAGCAGCCACGAAGAATATATTTCTTGAGTGTTTGTCGGATATTTTTAGATTGTATACCCCTTTTGCCGAAATAGGGCAGTTGTAGTAATTGCCATCGTCGTCGATAGTTATGTTTTCCAATATCCAGTTGCGAACTTTTAGAGGTGTAGGTTCTTCGATGTTAAGATTTTCTTTTAGATATTGGTGGTATGGGCGTATTAGTTCGTTGGCTATACGTGCAGGCATTATACCTTTTTTGTATACCTCGAACGAGTAGTTGCTTTCCGGGTTGTAAGGTATTATAAAGTTTTCTAGTGTAGCCGCTTCGCAATCTCTCAAATCTTTTTCCGAAAGGGCTTTCATAAAGTCGTACAATGGGAAGTTTGTATTTTGGGCCACCAATTGTTCATTTTGAATGAATGCTATTATTTCTTTGTAGTTACCTTCGCTTTTTGCTACTATTTCCCATAGTTGTTGTTGGTTTAGGTTTTCGTTTACGATGTTTTTCACATCGTCTTGTTTTGGAAACGTACTTGTGTAGGCATTTCTTACGCTGTCTTCGTAGTGCAAGCGTGCATTGTTTTGTGCTGTTTCTTCTTCGGTAACTTCAACAGATACTCTGCCTTCTTTTGGAGGATAAATATCGAAATATTCCACTGTGTCTTTGCCGGCTACGCGTGTGGTTGCAATAGTTATAGCCGAGTCTGTTCTTACATCTATTTTAGCATAGTTGTATGCGTCGCCATTGCTGGCCCAAATCAAAAGGTCGCCCAATCCTGTAGTAAGGGTGGCTTTACCATTTTTGTCGGTTTTTCTAGATGCTATAGGGTAGTATTCAGCGTAGTTGTACAACTTGAATTTTACATCGGCATTTTCGATAGGCTGATTGTTGTTGTCTACTACTGTTATTTCTATTTTTTTTGTATCGGTATAGTTCGAAAGCATATTTATTTTCGAGAATAGGTTGGTTTGGTAGTTAACCTCTTCTTTTCCTTTGAATTTTCCGAATGCGTTCGAGTGTACCATCATACAACGAGTGGCAGGAATAGAGAACCATCCCATATTAAGTTTAGCATCAGGTTCGCAAGCACCAAGGTAGTACCATTTGCCATCTATCCAAACTTCAACCCAGGCGTGGTTGTCGTCGGTATGTGCCCAACGTGGGGTGTAGCATTGGCGTGCCGGAATACCTACCGAACGCATAGCAGTAACGGTGAAGGTACTCTCTTCGCCACAGCGTCCCAACGATGTTCTCATTGTAGCCAACGGAGCCGATGTTCTGGAACAAGAAGGACGATATGTAACTTTTTCGTGACACCAGTGGTTTACTTCCAATGCGGCATCGTACATGTTCATATCTTTTATTCTGTCTTTTAGTTCGTTGAAAAATACATTTCTAGCCGAATCAAGGTTTTCGTTGTTTACACGATACACCAATACGAAATGGCGGAATATATCTTCGGGAACTGTTTTTCCCCAGCTGAAAGTTTCTTTGGTACGGAATGCTCCTTTTACTTGGTCTAAGAAAAACTCTGCCGAATAATCTGCAATATCGCTTAGTGGCATATATGCATATAAGAATTTAAGAGCTTCTTTTTCTTCAAGGCTGATATTTTCGTCGGCCATTATTTTAGACAATTCTTCGGTACGTTCTTGGGTAAGGGTACGAGCCGAATAGTCTAGTTCTACTTGTTCGCGATAATTTTTATCTGTAATGAAGTGTTCTTCATTGTTGCAACTCGACAAGCCAAATACGAATGTCAGAGTTGCCAAAAGTCTTACTATTTTCTTCATATTATATTTTTATTTTAGTGTTTCTATATTGTGTTACTGAATATTTCGCTGTCTTAATACTTCGTACATGAATATTCCGGCTGCTACGCTCACATTCAGCGATTCTACTTGACCCAACATTGGCAGTTTGGCTTTTACGTTGCTTATCTTTATGTATTCGTTAGATACTCCGCTGCCTTCGGCACCCATAATCAGAAGTGTAGGTTGGGTAAAGTCTACTTGTGTGTATGGTGTGCTACTTTTTTCGGTGGCGGCACATACTTGTAGTCCCGATTGTTTTGCAAAGTTTATTACTGTTTTTAGGTTGTCTTCTTTGCATATAGGTATTCTAAGCAATGCTCCCGACGATGATTTTATGGCGTCGTCGTTGATAGCGGCACTGCCATGTGTAGGTATCACTATAGCATCGACACCGGCACATTCGGCTGTACGTGCTATAGCACCTAGGTTTCGTACATCTGTAACCTTGTCCAACATTACAACGAATGGGGTTTTACCTTCGGCTATAGTGGTTGGTATAATATCCATTATCGAAAAATAATTTATAGGCGATATTATAGCCATTACACCTTGGTGGTTTCCATTTCTGGTGGCTCTATTCAGCTTTTCGATAGGTACAAACTGAAAGTGTATATCGTGCTGTTTTATCAGTCCTCTCAGTTCGCTAATCAATGGATTAGAGATACCATTTTGGATTAATATTTTGTCTATTTCTTTTCCCGACTTTATGGCTTCCATCACAGGGCGTATTCCATAAACAGTCATCTCGTTGGTGCTTCTTTCTCGTTTATTAAATGTTTTTTCCATCTATCATTACTATTTTACGGTCTGCCATTTCGGCAAACTCTTCATTGTGTGTTACTATAATAAAAGTTTGATTATATTGATTTCTTAGGTCGAAAAATAGGTTGTGCAATTCTCTTGCATTGCCCGAATCTAGATTTCCCGAAGGTTCGTCGGCCAACACTACTGCTGGTTGGTTTATCAATGCACGAGCAACAGCCACACGTTGTTGTTCGCCGCCCGATAGTTCGGATGGCTTGTGGTTGTAGCGGTGGTCTATTTTCAAAAACTTCATCAGTTGGTTTGCGCGGTCCATCACCTCTTCTTTCGAACAGCCTTTGATTAGTGCTGGCATAAGAATGTTTTCCAAAGCGGTGAACTCGGGCAATAGATGATGAAACTGAAATACAAAACCTATATTAGAATTTCTGAACTGAGATAGTTTTCGTTCGGATAGTTTGTTGATGTCTACGTCGTTTATAAGAATATTTCCTTCGTCGGGTTTTTCTAATGTTCCAATTATTTGCAACAAAGTAGTTTTTCCGGCTCCCGAAGCTCCTACTATCGAAATTATCTCACCTTGCGACACATTAAGATTAATTCCTTTCAGTACTTGAACATTCCCGTACGATTTGTGTATGTTTTCTATCTTAATCATGACAGTGTTTTGTTTTATATTAATGTTCTGTTACTCGGTTGTTGTACAATGTAAAACCTACAGTTCCTACTATCGAGAATATTTGTTTTTTTTCGTTGCGTCCTTGTTGGCGGTAGTTTAGCATAAGGCTGATAGGTCCGATAGGTGCTTGGTATACTATACCTGCCGATGCCAACAAATAGCGTTTGTCGAAATACGGACCATAGTAAGCATTGTTGTATTCATCTCTACAAATTTCTCGTATAGGCTGATATATATAGCATTCTGCTCGTAGATGTATTTTTTTGTTCAGTTCGTATACATTTTGCAGTCCCAGCGAAACAAATTCAAACGACCGATATTCTTGTATAAAGTTTTGCGACAATTCCAAAATAGGAGCATAGCTGTAGGCGTGTAGCAGTGTCGACAAATAGTTAGAAAAGAATAGATTGTTGAAACTATAGGCATAAAAACCTTCGGCAGATACACCTAAAGAATATTTTTTGCTTAGTTTGAAATACTCGTTGTACAGACCATGAAATTGTACCCACTTGTGTGTTTTGTTGACTTCCGGATTTATACCGTTGGCACTAAAACGTTCTTTTCCCGACACAAATGCTGTGTTCAAGAGCAGATGCATGCCACTGGTGGGGTATTGCCAATAGTTTAGAATGTTTCGTTCGTAGGACAATGACAGTGTGAATGGCAGGAATGATGTATAGTCTGATGTGTCGTTGAAATTGATATGTGTGAAATCCTGAAAATATCTGCTATACTCAAAATTCTGCGAAGCTTTGAGCGATATTTTAGAGTATTGTCCCAATGGAGTACCCATGCCGGCAGCAAAATAATGTTCTTGTTGTTTTAGATAGATAGGTTGTTCCATATCGAACGAGAACATCGACGACTCGTAATAGTTCCACCCATTGAAGACGTATTCCACTTGTGTGTAGAACGGTACTTTGGTAGGAAAATCGAATCGTATATAAGGGTTTACAGAGTTGTAGAAACGTCCTATATATACATTTGCCGATGTCAGTGTGCTTATAAAACCGGTGTGTCTATAATCCAACTGAGTATAAATTTGGCTGGGCGAACCAAACGATACGTTGCCTCCTATAGCGGCTGTCATAGCATCTTTCATTTTCACGCGAAGGTTCACTTTGTAGTTCCCGCTGGCAGTGTCGAACTTTACTGTAGGATGTACTGCATATATATTTTGGTCAGAAAATAATCTCAAATACGACGAACGCATATAGTTCATAGTATACAGATGATTATCATTCATCGATAATAGGCGTTTTATATAGTTTTTTTGCTGTTTTGTAACACCTGTTATAGTTACAGAATCAATAATCATCAGCGGTTGGGCTGCTACAAAATTGGCTCTTTTATTTATTATTTCGGCAGGCGACACTCGTATGGGGATCATCTTTTTTATTGTGTCTAAATTGTGTTTTACCTCATCGTAGCCTATCTGTATAACCTCCGGAGTATTGCTAAAATCGATAACGTTGAGTGGCGGAACTTTGGGTTCTAATACTATTCCTACTATCGAGCTGTCAAGGTCGTATTTGGTTTCGGTACTCACCATTCGTTGTACAAAACTTATGATATTGTCCTCTGTAGCTTCCGGAAATTCGCCCGACACTTTGATGCCTATAATAATATCCGGCGAGAAATCTTCTTGCATTTTCTTGATAGGAAAATTGTCGTACAATCCTCCATCGAAGTACAAAACAGAGTCGTAGGTGATAGGGTTAAAGTAGAAAGGGAATGTCATAGATGCTCTTATGGCAAGCCCTAAATCTCCTTTTTCGAAGTAGAATGGTTTTCGCTTGTTGATGTCGGCTGCCACACATCTGAAAGGTATAAACAAACTGTCGAAGTCGCCTTTTGCCAATGCCGTAGCACCTGCAAATATTTCCATAAAGGCAAAATCTATAAGCACCGGCGAAACAAGACTCGACGGCATATTCACATGCAAGCCTTTCTTGTCGATGTTCATATTTACACCCAGCCAACGAGGGTTGGGTAGCTCTTCTTTGAAGGCATAAGAGTACACATCGTCGATGCGTCCGTTTATCCAGTCCATAAATTCGTCCGATAGGAATATGTCTTCCATTTGTTCGGTCGAATAGCCCGAAGCATAAAGTCCGCCTACTATTGCTCCGGCCGATGTGCCGGCTATATAGTCGATAGGGATGCCGGCTTCTTCCAGTGCCCTTATTGCTCCTATGTGGGCTACACCTTTGGCACCGCCTCCGCTAAGTACCAGTCCTACTGTTTTGCGTGTTTTAGGCTGACTATGTACCGAAACATACATACAGCATAGCAATAACAATAGTAGTTTGCTTACTATATTCCGTATTGTTTGTGTGTTTCGGTACAATGTCATATCCTTTATTATTTTCTATCTATTTTTATTCAATTACTTTTCCATTTAAAACAACAGTTTCAACCTTATTGTTTCCGTAGGAGTAAGGCATAAATTCGTATGTTGGTATAGGTTTGGTAATATATATGTTGGCAGTTTTTCCTACTGCTATGCTACCCAATTTGTCGCTTACTCCCATGGCGTATGCACTATTTATGGTTGTGGCATTTATTGCTTCTTCGGGTGTCATACGGTAGTTTACGCATGCAAACGATAGTATAAGCTGCATATTTCCCGATGGCGACGATCCGGGGTTGAAGTCGCTAGACATAGCTACAGGTAGCCCTGCGTCCATCATTTTGCGTACCGGAGATAGTTGCATATTTAGGAAGAAAGCAGCACCGGGCAATACTGTTGGCATACATTCAGAGTTTAGGAATGTTTCTATTTCGGCATCTTCTACAAATTCTAAGTGGTCGCACGAAAGGGCATTGTATTTAACACCTACCTGAACACCACCCGAACATGCCATTTCGTTGGCATGTATTTTAGGTCTCATACCATATTTAGCTCCGGCTTCCAACATACGGGCTGTTTCTTCTACGGTAAAGAATCCTTTGTCGCAAAATACGTCTATATAGTCGGCCAATCCTTCGGCAGCGGCTTGTGGTATCATTTCGTTTATTACCAAATCAACAAATTCGCCTTGGCGGCCTCTATATTCCATTGGCACTCCATGTGCTCCCAATAGTGTCGATTTTATTGTAAGTGGAGATGTTTCTTTCAAACGACGTATCACTCGTAGCATTTTCAATTCGGCTTCGGTAGTCAATCCGTAGCCACTTTTTATTTCTACTGCTCCTGTACCATACGCTATTATTTCTTCCAAGCGTTTCATAGCGTCTTGATACAATTCTTCTTCGGTGGCTTGTTGCAAACGTTTTGCCGAATTTAATATTCCGCCTCCGCGTTGTGCTATTTCTTCGTAGCTCAACCCTTTTATTTTGTCTATATATTCTATTTCTCTGCTACCTGCATATATCAAGTGTGTGTGCGAATCGCAAAACGATGGGAATACCATACGTCCCGTAGCGTCTATTTCTTTGTCGAAACGTTGTTCGGCAAGGTTTTCCATAGTACCAAATTCGGCTATTTTGTCGTCTTCTATTATTAAGTAGGCGTTTTTTATTGTAGCCAATTTTGCCATATCTTTACCACACACTTTCAAGCGTGGGGTTTCTTCTACTTGTACTAGTTCTTTTATGTTTTTTATAATGGTTCTCATTGTTCTATAATTATTTTGTTTTGTATTTTAGTTTCTATTGGTTTTGTTTGTTCGCGTTTTTTTTTAGAATAGTTCTTGTTGTCCACCGGTTGTTCTGTATTTTCCCAAGTGTTGGTAAGCCAAAGGTGTCACTTCTCTACCGCGAGGTGTACGCATCAGATAGCCTTCTTGTATAAGGAATGGTTCGTACACTTCTTCTATGGTTCCCGAATCTTCGCCTACGGCTGTTGCTATGGTGGATATTCCCACAGGACCTCCCTTGAATTTTTCTATTATCACTTCCAGTATTCTGTTGTCCATCTCGTCTAAACCATTTTTGTCTACGTTGAGTGCCGACAAAGCATACTGTGCTATTTCCAGTGTGATGGTGCCTGTGCCTTTTACCTGTGCAAAATCTCTGACCCTACGCAGCAACAGGTTGGCTATACGCGGCGTTCCTCTGCTGCGACGTGCTATTTCGAATGCCGATTCGCTTGTTATTGGCACATCTAGTAGGCCTGCCGAGCGATTTATGATTTTTGCCAATGTTTCTACATCGTAGTATTGCAAACGAGATGTTATGCCAAAACGCGAACGTAGGGGTGCTGTAAGCAGCCCCGACCTGGTGGTGGCTCCAATCAGTGTAAAAGGGTTGAGCGATATTTGTATGCTTCTTGCACTTGGACCCGATTCTATCATTATATCTATCTTGTAGTCCTCCATGGCCGAATACAAATATTCTTCTACTACCGGCGACAAACGGTGTATTTCGTCGATAAAGAGCACATCGTTGGGTTCTAGATTGGTAAGTATACCTGCTAGTTCGCCGGGCTTGTCCAATACCGGTCCCGATGTTATTTTCATATTCACTCCCAGTTCGTTGGCTATGATATGCGATAGCGTGGTCTTGCCCAAACCCGGAGGACCGTGTAGCAACAAATGGTCCAGTGGCTCTTTGCGTTCGCGGGCTGCTTGTACAAAAATCTTCAAATTGTCAAGTACTTGCACTTGTCCCGAAAAACTATCAAAATGCGATGGACGTAAAGCTCGTTCTACTTCTTTTTCTTTATTTGTTTGGCTTTTGCCTGTTGCATCTAAATTATCATTCATTTCGTGTTTGAAATAAATTATTTACACTCTTTTTGATTTTGCAAAGATAACATTTTTTTACGACTTTGTTGCCAACTATTTTCGCCTTACATATTGTGCTGTGTGCAATGTGTTGGATAATACCTTTATAATGCCGTTTTTAATTATTATCTTTCTATATTTTAGTTTCTTCAGAATTATGTTCGCTATGCGAAAAACAAACTGCCTATTTGGAATACTGCAAACGATATTATCCATGCCAAAGCCAAAGTGTATCCACTCATCACCCAAGCCCATTTGCGTCCGAATTCTTTTCGGCATGTCATCACTGTGGCGGTACACGGAACATACAGCAACACAAACAGCATAAATGCCATTGCCACCAGTGGTGTAAACACTTTTTGTCCGGCTCGTGGACCTACAGCATATACTTCGTTTTGCAATGCCTTGGTTAGCGATGTTATATTTTCGGCATCTTCCACTTTGTATAGTATACCCATCGAGCTTACTACTATTTCTTTTGCGGCCAAACCTGTCAGCAAACTTATACTCATTTTCCAGTCGAAACCAAGTGGGCTCATTACGGGTTCTATCATTTTGCCTATCTTGCCTATATAGGAGTTTTCTTTCTGAACCATCGAACGTTGTAGGTGTAGCGTTTCCAAAGCCTTGCTATGTTCTTCGGCATTGCCATAGTTGGCTGTCTCGGCCATGGCTATTTGGTTGTCTATGGCTTGTACTTCGGGCGAGGTGCGTGGAAAATATCCCAACGCCCATATCACCACCGATGCCACCAATATTACGCTACTTATCTTTTTAAGGTATTCGGCTGTTCTGTCCCAAATATGTATGCCCAAGTTTCGCATCGAGGGCATGCGGTATGGGGGCAGCTCTAGCACAAACTGTTCGCTATTGTCTTTAAACACTGCTTTTTTCATTACAAATGCTACCAATATGGCTAACACTATGCCGGCAAGATACAATCCTAAAAGTATCAACGCCTGATTTTTTGGAAAAAAGGCCGACACCAAAAGCAGATATACCGGCAAACGTGCCGAACACGACATAAGCGGAATAATAAGCATTGTCATGATGCGGTTTTTCTTGTTTTCCAGTATTCGTGTGGCCATTATAGCCGGAACACTACAGCCAAAACCTATCAGCAAGGGTATAAAGGATTTGCCATGCAGCCCTATTTTGTGCATCAGCTTGTCCATTATAAATGCTGCCCGTGCCATATAGCCCGTATCTTCCATTATCGAGATAAACAAAAATAGTATCAGTATGTTTGGCAAAAACACCAGCACACTTCCTACTCCTTCTATTATCCCGTTTATAAGCAAATCGCTCACAATGCCTGCCGGTATCAGTCCTTGCAGCCATTGGGCAAATATTTCCACTCCCTGTTCTATCCATCCTTGTGGTATGGCTCCGAGTGTGAAAGTGGATTGGAACATTATGTACAAAAACAAAAACAAGATAGGAAAACCTAGCCAACGGTTTGTAAGTATGTTGTCTATTCGTTGCGACAAATCCTTCTTGCTATGAGTGGGAGCGGTGTAGGTTTCTTTCAACGCTCCGCGTATAAAGCTGTATTTAGCATTGGTTATCACTTCGGAAGGCTCTTCTTTGTGAACCTCTCTCAAGTGTCGGCGACTACGTTCGGCAGTGCTTGTTATAGCCTTTTGGTTTGGTGTGCCGTCAAATATGCTCAGCGTTGTTTTGTCGTCTTCCAGCAGTTTTAGCGATAGGTAGCGTGCCGAGTATTTGGCGGTTATGTCTTTGTTTGTGTCTATCTCTCTCTTTATCTTGGCTATTTCGTCTTCTATGTCGGTGCCGTAGTTTATGTGCACATGCTTGTGGGTGTTTTCGCGGTCTTCGTAGGTGTCTATTATAGTGTTTAGCACCTCTGTTATACCTATGCCCTTGAATGCTGTGGTCGGAATTATTTTAAATCCCAACATCTCGCCCAGATATTTGTGGTCCAATTGGCTGCCGCTTTTCTCAAACTCGTCGTACATGTTCAAGGCCATCACTATACGCAAGTGCATATCTATCAGCTGTGTGGTTAGGAATAGGTTGCGTTCAAAGTTCGAAGCGTCGGCTACATTCAAAATAATGTCGGGGCATTCTTCGGTTATGTATTTACGCACATATAGCTCTTCGGCCGAAAATTCTGTTATAGAATATGTTCCCGGAAGATCTACCATGTTTATTGTGTAGCCGTTGTGTTGGAATGTACCTATTTTGGCGTTGACGGTAACGCCGCTGTAGTTGCCCACTTTTTCGTGTAGGCCGGTGGCAAAGTTGAAAAACGATGTCTTTCCGCAGTTGGGGTTGCCCACCAATGCTACATTTATGACGTTCGATTGTTCTTTGATTTTTTGTTTTACCTCTTCGGTAAGTGTTTGTGTGACTGCCGGCAACGAAGAGTCGATATTTTGTGCCGACACGTCTGCAACTTCTATTTGCGATGCTTCGCTTCTGCGTAACGATATATGACTACCCATAACCATATATTCTATGGGGTCGTAGAGAGGGGCATTTTTGACTACTGTAATAACTTCGCCTTTCACAAAACCCAACTCCATTATTCGTCTGCGAAAACTACCATGTCCGTTTATCTTTAATATTACGCATTTGCTTTCAGATGGCATTTCAGAAAGCACTGTTGCAGTATCTCTTAACATCGCTCCTTATTATTGTTTCAATCTGCAAAGATACGCTTTTTATTTGAACTATACAAACGATATATGTCATTGCTGTTTTTGTGGTCTGATGTTTTGCCTGCTACCACAAAAAAAAACTCCATCTATTGTGTTTTTCTACTCTTCGTTATCCTCCTTTTTTATTCCGAAACCGGGTATCAATACCACTTCCTCCGGAATAATAATTTTACAATCGTCCTCTATCATATTTACTGCATCTTTATGCAAAAAACTAAAGTCAAAATCTTTTACCTCCATTATATGTTCGAGAGGTTTTTCGACATGTGAAATCTGTATAGGATAGCTCAACGGAGGCTCGGCCCAACTATACGACACAAAATAACTTTCTACAATGTTTCCCTTATATACTTTTGAGATAATAGCTTGGTGTCCAAATATGTATCCACCCCAAATAGCACTGCCATATATGTATTGCTCAAAAAACACTATATCATACTCACCCTTCGTTGTAGTAAAAACACTATCTATCGGGACGCTATTTGCTTTCATATACTTGTCAATTCCCTTTATGCGTTCTTCTATAAAATCAGAGTTCCTGATTATTTTTGTGTACAAAAAATCGTGGCCACAGCGTTGACCATACGAGCAATACGTTGCTACCAAAATTACAATTGTTGCTAAAAAACGTTTCATAATTTATCTGTATTTCTTTACTTAACGAAAGAATATTGCAGTTTATACCTTGCAAGTTTCCTTTTGAATTTTATAAATTGAATAATTCAGTACTATTTTCCATATCTTTATCATGGAATACATAATTGATAAATAATTGCTTATTCCTTTTTAATAAGTGTTTATTATTCTTTTTTATTATATCTCGAATTTTGCGGAGAGCAATCTCCGCTGTTTTTATACTTCTATCTATATAACTATCATCTGTAACGCTGTCATTATCATACTCACATGACCATTCCAAACCAATGGTATTCCTAGTTATAACATATCTATCTTTACCTTTTCTTTCACGAACATCAGCACCTATTATAGCTATATGTTCGGTTGCCGCAATTTTTAAAAACGTTTCAGCATCATCTATAGTAAGAAGTAAATCATACGGATCCGTAGTTCCGGTATCATTATAATATATTCCTTTGGATTCTAGAAAAGTATATATTCCCTTCTTCATAACTTCTTATTTACAAGGTTTGATGTCTGTTTTCTTTATTTGTTTATACTTATCAACAATAGACGATAATGTATCATTCGAATCCAATATTTCTACCATTTTGTTACGTTTCAATTTAAACATTTTATTTTCGAATATTATTGGAACACAATCGGCTCTAATTATCTCGTAATATCTCCCACAGTCTAACTTTTCTACATCACGAAGCACCTCAATATCCATAAAACCTATCAAATAACGTTCATAATTTTCTAATTTATAACCTTGACAAGGTATAATCATTATTCCATTGGAGTCGCTAATTGTTTCAAAAACACAATCTTCAAAAGATGTTGAATTGCAATCATCCTTGAATAAAATTTCGAGATAGTTTGATACCGGTTCATTATTACTATAATTTATGTACCGTATTTTTATAGAATCTTTATATTCAAATTCTGATATATATTTCACAAAATCTTTGTATTGGAAATTGCTATTCAGTATTATAGTATCTCCTTTTCTTATCCATTTTCCTTCAGTAGTGTCGCATACGTCAACGAGCGAACATAAGTCAGGCCAGTTTCGATAATATAAAAATGTTCCGTCGTTATTTATTTGAATCACCTCATAATTACATTCTCTAAAAACAGTTTGTTTATAATATATGCTTTGTTCGTTGTCTGAAAAATTCAACGTATTGCAACCAATGCAGAAAACCAGTATTGCCAATATTAATCCAAAATGTTTCATATCATTAGTTCTTTATATATTTGTTTACTATTAAAATAGAATCGTTACTATTACAATGTATACTCTGTTACACGTCCTTTTTTATCGGTATATGATTGTGTATAGGTTGATCTTTTGGGGGTAAAATCTTTTCTGCAAGACCTATTAATTTTATTCTCGGAAGGAATTCCATTGTAATAATGAGCATTATTATAATCTTTGTCAGACCCTTTACCTATTTCATTATCTGCTTTATAATATTGTTCTACAAGTTCATGAATAAGTTTTCCTTGTTTTGTGCAAGTACCTTCTCCAAGATTATCAAACTGATCTGCATCTGTTACGTCAATCGCATTTTTAGTATAGCTCCCAATTACAACATTCCTAGAACTATATACAGCATCTACTTGAGCTATCTTTTCTCCATTAATAATGTTTGATAATTCTATATAAAAATCACATTGTTGTTCTGTTAGTTTTGTTGCATCTCCACTTCCTTTAGTAGCACGAAGAAACAATTTATAACTACCATTACTATTCTTAGTATAAATAGCTTCAAATTGACCACCTAACCCTCCATCTATTATTCTTTTTAATTCTCTCGAAGTATTTACACCTTTTACACATGTTGAAAAAGTTAAATGAATCTCCTCCCCATCCGGGTCAACCAACCTAATCGGATTATTCGCACAATAAGCATAAGTAGATAACCCCGGATATTTATCCGCCATTGGATCCATACTAAGCCAACCCGTCAAAATATCCGAATCATAATACCTCGCTCCGAAGTAGGAAAAGCCTGTTTCTGAGTCTCTTTCTTTCCCGGTAAAGGATGAGACCATAAAACCACTCTCTTTTGCATAGTTATAGTGTGTTTCTTGGCAGTACTTTGGGTCTATATTTGTGCTTGTTTGGTACATATTTATTACTAGTTTTATTTTATCTGTTATCAACTATGGTTCTTGTGGCGTTTTTTTTACTATCTTATAAGAGTCTAAACCATACACACCAGGTAATACTTTTTTTACCTTCAATTGCATTTGAACAGAATCTTGGAAATCCTTTCCATATTCATAAATAAGGTTTTCGATTTTCTTTTTTCCACATCTTATATCTTGTCTTAGACCATTAAATTCTATTTCGAAGCTATAACGACTGACACCTCGACGACCAGACGCATCGCTATAAGAATAATCAATAACTGGCACACAATGCTCTTCATTAGTTGTCGAAATAAATTTACTTGCAACGAACAATAATAAATAAATCATATTTATACCAAAGGTTACATAAAACGTTTTCAAAAGTATATCTTTTAATTTTACCTTTTTTACATCTTCATAAATGATTGCTATTATAAGTCCAATACCCATTGATATTTCAAACAATATTTGCACAACAATATTTGTAATAATTAAATCACCAACAGTGAAAAATCTGAATAATGCAAATCCTACATATATCTTGAAACCTGTTTTAAATTTAAAATATTTATTAATCATTATCTTTTAAATAGTTATTACAAAAAAACACTACTATTTTTCCATTTTTAGCACGATGTAAATTTATCGGTTGCAAAATCAATCGTTATCGATTATATTGTGTTCTATAAGTATTTCTCTATATCTAAAGAAAAGATATTTATGGCGTTTTTTTAAGAATTTCATAAGACTCTACACCATACACACCCGAAAGCACCTTACGCACACGCAAATGCATCTGAACAGAATCTTGAAAATTTTCCCCATACTTATGTACAAGAATATCCATAGTCAGTTTGTCAGAATGAATTTTCACATTCTGCTCATTAAATTTTATTTCAATTTTTTTTCTGAATGTATTTTTCATATGATATTCAGAAATTGATACGTAATAATCTTCACTAGATCCATAGCCCGTTTTATAGGTAACATACAATGACAGATAAACAATATTTATCAATATCGACACAAATGTTATCACCAAAATTGTATTTTTTAATTTCTCTCTCATTATTGCAATTTCTGGATTTGCTATGATTAGAACCAACAACATTGTATATTGAGCCACATCAAATAATGTATTGACAAAATGATTTGTGACAAATACATCGTACACAGTAAAGAACCGAGCAAGAAAGAGTATTATTGATATTTTTATGCAATTTACGCAAAAAGGACTCAGATAATTATTATCATTCATTGTTATTCATATTTTTAATAGAACTTTAATCCTTTCATATTTTATTTGATATTCACAAACTATATTGTTTATATTCTTTTTATCAATGATATCGCATTTAATTCATACAATCACATTCTAAACTTCAATATTTATCTTCAAGTTGAAACATAATTATTAGTCGCTTTCGAACTGCAAAATTACATATTTATTTTGATATGTCTGTCAAAATACAGCAGAGAAGTAAAAAAAAATTCCATCACGAGGAAAATCGCTCTACATCACGATGGTGTTACATCTACATCGGGAGGAAAATTTATCTGCATCACGAGGTAATTTTAAGGCGATATATTGGGGTAAATTTGACGGTATACCGTCATGCTCGTGAAACCCTATTGCCAAGAGATTGACGATAGGGTGTTATTTCAAGTGATAAATTTCTCCCTTTTTATAGCAAATCGGAATCAAATCAATGTCTTTAATAATTAAGGTGGGAGGCTACGCTATGCTACGCAAGACAACGGACTACAGACAACGGAGAGACGGCAGCCGGGTGGGACTCTGCCGGACAATAAGTCTACAAAACAACTAGTGGGGCAGCAGCCGGCTCGTAGTTCGTGGCTCATAGCTCACAACCACAAATATTACATTACAACATTACATTTTGAGAACTACAGATATCAGATTTGTGAACTCGTAGTACGCAAAGCATAAGCGAACCCCTAAACTTTACCCCAAAAACTATGTTATATTTGTAGATTTCTGACAAGGACTGACAAAATGACGCGACAATAGATAGCGAAAACGAATGTATCAGTTGCTAAAACTGACAAAATGTGCGAAAATAGTTTTTTTTTGACTTTGGCACGGAATTTGCACCTATGATAAGTGAAAAGAGAAACAAAATATTTTTTTAAGAATAAAAATAATAACGATAAAATATATAACAAAATGGGAAAAATAATAGGAATAGACTTAGGAACAACAAATAGTTGTGTAGCTGTAATGGAAGGTAACGAACCTGTTGTTATAGCCAATAGCGAGGGACACAGAACAACCCCTTCTATTGTTGGTTTTTTGGATAATGGCGAACGTAAAGTTGGCGATCCTGCAAAACGTCAGGCTATCACCAATCCTCATAATACAATTTATTCTATCAAACGTTTTATGGGTGAAACTTACGACCAAATATCGAACGAAATTTCGACTGTTCCTTATAAAGTAGTAAAAGGCGACAACAATACTCCACGCGTAGATATTCAAGGTCGTTTGTATACTCCACAAGAAATATCGGCTGTGATATTGCAAAAAATGAAAAAAACTGCCGAAGATTTCTTAGGACAAGAAGTTAGCGAAGCTGTAATTACAGTTCCTGCATATTTCAACGATGCACAACGTCAGGCTACAAAAGAAGCCGGCGAGATAGCAGGTCTTAAAGTACGTCGTATCATCAACGAACCTACTGCTGCTGCTCTTGCTTATGGTTTGGACAAAAAGAACAAAGATATGAATGTTGCAGTATTCGACCTTGGTGGCGGTACTTTCGATATCTCTATCCTTGAACTTGGCGACGGTGTGTTTGAAGTAAAATCAACCAACGGTAACACTCACCTTGGTGGTGACGACTTCGACCAAAAAATCATCAACTGGCTTGCCGACGAATTCCAAGCAGAAAAGAACGTAGACCTTCGCAAAGATCCGATGGCTCTTCAACGTTTGAAAGAAGCTGCAGAAAAAGCTAAAATAGAACTTTCGAGCAGCCAACAAACTGAAATCAACTTACCATACATTATGCCTATCGATGGTATACCACAACACTTGGTAAAAACTTTGACTCGTGCCAAATTCGAACAATTGTGCGACGACCTTATCCAAGCTACCCTTGAACCATGTCGCCGTGCTATGCAAGACGCCGGTCTTAGCAATTCGCAAATCGACGAAGTTATCCTTGTAGGTGGTAGTACTCGTATTCCTGCTATCCAAAAAATAGTAGAAAGCTTCTTCGGAAAAGCACCTTCTAAAGGTGTAAACCCTGACGAAGTAGTGGCTGTAGGTGCTTCTATCCAAGGTGGTGTGCTTACAGGCGAAGTAAAAGACGTATTGCTTCTTGACGTTACTCCATTGTCGTTGGGTATAGAAACATTGGGTGGTGTGATGACAAAACTTATCGAAAGCAACACTACAATACCTACCAAAAAATCGCAAGTATTCAGTACTGCTGCCGACAACCAACCTAGCGTAGAAATCCACGTATTGCAAGGCGAACGCCCAATGGCAAACCAAAACAAAACTATAGGTCGTTTCCACCTAGATGGTATTCCACCAGCACCAAGAGGAGTGCCTCAAATCGAAGTAACTTTCGATATCGATGCCAACGGTATATTGAATGTATCGGCTATGGACAAAGCTACAGGTAAGAGCCAAAACATACGTATCGAAGCATCGTCGGGACTTAGCGACGAAGAAATAAAACGTATGAAAGCCGAAGCTGAAGCAAACGCTGAAGCCGACAAGAAAGCTAAAGAAGAAATAGAAAAGATAAACAACGCCGACGGTATGATTTTCCAAAGCGAAAAGAACCTTAAAGAATACGGCGATAAAATACCTGCAGAAAAGAAAGCTAATATAGAAAATGCTTTGAACGAACTTAAAGCTGCTCACACTGCCAAAAACATAGCACAAATAGACGCTGCTATGGAAAAAATAAACCAAGCATGGCAAGCTGCCAGCGAAGATATGTACAAAGCACAACAAGCTGCCGGTGCAGGAGAAAATCCTAACCCTGGTGCAGGTGCAGGACAAGGTGCAAACCAAAACGACGATACCGTAACCGACGTAGACTACGAAGAAGTGAAATAGTTGTAGTGCCTACAGGTTGCAAAATATAACGGAAGAGGTGCAGTTTGGTATTTTACAAACTGTGCCTCTTTTTTTATTGCTTATTGCTACTTTTATAGGAAGAAAAAGTAGTAGAAAAACTTGCAAAAATGAGGGTAATTTTAAGTTTTGTTTAATTTTTTTTAACTATAAATTCGTTTCCATCAGCGATGTTTTGCTTTTTTGATGTCAATTTTTAGTATTTGAGATTCATACGATTATGACTGTAAAGCAATTATTTGTTTTGTTTTATTTTGTTTTCACAAAAAAGAGAGTTACCTTTGCACGCTCAAAAGAAGAATTATTTAACAGTAAAAAATAGACATTTATGACACAAGAACAAAACAAAGTAAAAGCATGGTTTTCCCAGCTATTAGATCCAAACGAAAAGATCTTTTCTAAACAATGGTTCAAATCGTATGCACTTATCGTATTTGGTACATTGTTGTTTGTATTTGCCGACGTTATTTTTGCCGTGCCATATCACTTGGCTCCGGGCGGTGTGTATGGTTTGGCCAACGTATTGACTGTAATCACAGGTACACCTCTTACAGTATTCCTTATATCGATGGAAGTTCCATTGCTTGTGATAGGTAGTATAATATTAGGACCTAAATTTGGTGTGAAAACTATCGTATCTACAGCATTGGGTTGGGTGTTTACACACTTTATAGAAACTTATTGGGGATATGAACCATTGGTACACATTGGCGAATTCCTTACTGCTGCTCAAAACTTGCCTCTAGATGCATTGCAAATTACTGATGATGTTCGTTGGTTTATACCTGATTATTTGCTTAATACATTGATAGCAGGTTTGCTATATGGTATAGGTATTGGTATGATATTCAAATCCGGTGCTACATCGGGCGGTAGCGATATCGTATCTATGATCATAAACAAATACAGCGGAATATCGTTAGGAACATTGGTTATTATCGTAGACTCTTGCATTACTTTGTCTACTTTATTCATTACTCCTGACCTTCGTTTGCCTGCATACTCTATATTGCTTATTATAATAGAAGGTAAGATTATCGACATAGTAGTGGATGGTTTCAAAACCTACAAAACAGTGATGATTGTTACCGAAAATGTAGAAGAAGTTCGCAATGCTATCATAAACGATCTTAACCGTGGCGGCACTTGCTTCGATGCAAAAGGTTTGTACAAAGGCGACGAACGCAAAATGATATACACTACAATTTCGCAACGCGAATTTGTACAGTTTAAAAAAGCTATATACAAATTGGATCCTAAAGCCTTTATAAACGTTATGAATAGTAGCGAAGTTTTGGGTAACGGATTTAAACCTATAACAGGTGCATAAGAAATTATAGATTGTTTGAATAACAATTCCGAATATACAAAAACGATTCTTACTTAATATGGTAAGGGTCGTTTTTTTATTCGTAAAAGTTTAAACTCAAAGGTCGCAACAATTGTTATACAACGAAAAAGTTGCATATATGAGTTACTTGAACATAAATTCGGATATACTTAGAAATTCGGCTTCTTTGTTGGAAAAAGAAGTATTGCTTACAAATTCTTATGGCTGCTGCTACAACACTACACTGGGACTATGCAACACTCGTAAGTATCATGGTGCATTGGTGGTTCCTCAGCGACAGATAGACAACGAAAACCATGTGTTGCTGTCTGCTATGGCGGAAACCATAATTTATAAAGATGAACAATATGGGTTGGGATCTATGATGTTTGCCGGCGACACGGTGTTGCCAAACAAGAGAATAGGTGTCCTGTCGGCCGATGTGTCACCCACGTTGCAATATACCTTCGGTACCGACGACCTGAGGATAAGGAAGACGGTATTGCTGCTTCAAGACACACCGCAGCTGATGTTTTGCTACCATGTGTTGGAAACGTCGTTGCCTTTGGTGCTCAGACTACAACCCTTTTTTGCGTTTAGGAATATCCACCACCTTGCCAAGAGAAACCACACCGACAAGGCTCCCGGAATAAAAAATGTGGGCAATGGAATACGTGTCCAAAAGTCGTTCGACTATAGTAATGTGTATTTGCAATCGTCGCAGCCGCCTATGTTCAGCTATTCGCCCGACTGGTGGTACAACGTATACTATCCGCGCGAAAAAGAACGTGGCTACGACTGCTACGAAGATTTGTATACACCCGGCACTATGGAATATGCATTGCATAGCGGCGATATTCTCTATTTTTCGGCATCGCTTATGGAAGTGGAGCCATATCTTATTCGATCCAAATTCAACAAGGAGCTGGCTCACCGCAAAGAGGTGACATCGTTTTCTACCTGCTTGCAGGCTGCTGCCAAACAGTTTGTTGTTGTGGATAGGGACAGAAAAACACATATAAAAGCCGGCTATCCGTGGTTCGGCTATTGGGGACGCGACACTTTTATATCGTTGCCGGGCATATCATTGGCCGTTCCCGATGCCACGACGCGTGTGTTGGAATCGATAAAGGGTACGTTGAATCAGGGATTGTTTCCAAACATAGCATCGCAAGGCCGAAACAGCTATAATGGAGCCGACACGTCGTTGTGGTTTTTCTGGGCTTTACAATATTATGCCAAAGCCACCAAGCTGAGCAAACGTGTATGGCACAAATATGGAAACGTATGCAAGGAGATATTGAAATGCTACAAAAACGGGACTTTGTTTTCGATAAGAGCCGACGAGAACGGCATGTTGTGGCAAGGCGAAGAGGGCAGAGCCCTTACATGGATGGATGCAGTGGTAGACGGAAAACCTGTGACACAGCGCAAGGGTTATGCTGTAGAAATAAACGCTTTGTGGTACAACGCAATATCCTTTTCGATAGAGATGGCGACATATTGTGGCGACGAGAAATTTGTAGACGAGTGGATAGACATTGCAAGCAATTTTCCGAAATATTTCCAAGCCATGTTTTGGAACGAAGATTATGGCTATCTGGCAGACTGTGTGACAGACGAAAACAAGGATTTTTCGATACGACCCAATATGCTGTTTGCTGTGTCGTTGCCCTATTCACCTATCGACGAACGTATGAGGAAAATGGTGGTAGACAAGGTGGAGCACGAACTGCTTACCCCAAAAGGTTTGCGTACACTGTCGCCTTCGGATATCAACTACTGCGGACATTGCACAGGGTCGCAAGCCCAAAGGGATGGCAGTTATCATCAAGGTACGGTATGGCCTTGGCTTTCGGGGGCTTTTGTCGATGCTTATCTCAGAGTATATGGCACTGCCGGACTATCGTTTGTGCGTAGCATATACATGGCTATGGAAAACACGGTAAAGGAAAGATGTATAGGAAGCGTAAGCGAAATATACGATGGCGATATGCCTCATACTCCGCGTGGCGCAGTGGCTCAGGCTTGGAGTGTAGCCGAACTTTTGAGAATGAAATATACGATAGACAACTACAAAGAATAAATTAGATTTAACCATTTTAGGCAATTTTTAAAATATTTTTTTGTTGTTGAATAACTTTTGAGAGATTTTTGCGTTATCTAGTCAAAATGTATGTACAAATTATGTGTTTTTTAACAGATAATTCAACGATAGATACATTTTTAGAGATATTGGAAGAATTTATTGTCAGATGATTAAAAGCTAAGAGTTATGACAAACAACGCTAATGAAATGAACGAAAAAACTTGCTATTCGTCAGAAGAATTGCAAGAATTTAAAGAGTTGATACTGCAAAAATTGGAGAAAGCCGAAGAAAATTTGGCTATCCTTACAGCTGCTGTAGCCAACGAGGGAGGTGATATTAACGACACTGCTCCTACTTTTAAACTGATGGAAGAAGGAAGCAATGTGTTGTCGAAAGAGGAAAATGCAAAATTGGCAGCACGCCAGTTGAAGTTTATAAAAGATTTGAAGGCTGCTTTGGTGCGAATAGAAAACAAAACCTACGGAGTTTGCAAAGTGACAGGAAAACTTATTCCTAAGGAACGTCTACGCATAGTTCCTCACACAACAATGTCGGTGGAAGCCAAATTGGGTCAAGTGAAACGATAGCGGATATATAAAGGCATCATAACAACAAGCCCGCTACCATATCTTTGTTTAGAAGATGTGTAGTGGGCTTGTGTGTTTATAAAATATGAGGTATAAAGGCAGTGCAAGTGAATATTTGCAGTGCCTATTTTTTATCTTTCTATTATAATTCCCGATATGTTTCCGCCACAATTGTCGGCTCTTGCTCCTGTCACCGACTGCAAGCAGTTGTTTTGTCGGGTAAGTCGTAGCAACCCTAAGAATGCAAATATTATGGCTTCTTTGTATTCTATCACTTTCTTGTCGGGGATAACCACTTTACAGCTTGGACTGTATTTTGATATGCAGTCTATCATATATGTGTTCAGCGCTCCACCTCCGGTTATTATTACGTTGGATAGATGGTTGGCGTTTATCACTTTTGCTATCTGGAAGGCTATGTGTTCTGTGGCGGTGCATAGTAGGTCGGCCACAGGTGCAGCACTGTCGAACAGAGGTAGAAAACATTCTACAAACCATTCCTTTCCCAGCGATTTAGGACCATTCATATTGTAGTAGTCCAAACTATTCAGCTTTTCCCATATTTCGGTAATAATGTTGCCTTGCGAAGCACAAAGTCCGTCTTTGTCGTATTCTATGCCTATTTTTCTTGCCAGATGGTTCAGAATCATGTTGCACGGCGATATATCGAATGCTATACGTCGGTCTTGGCGGAGAAACGATATGTTGGAAAATCCACCTAGGTTAAGGCATGCTTCGTAGTCGGAAAACAGTAGTTCGTCGCCTATAGGTACCAAAGGGGCTCCCTGTCCTCCCAGTGCAACATCGAAAGTTCTGAAGTTGCCAACCACAATCGAACCTGTTTCGGCTGCAATGCTGTCGATGTCGGCTATCTGGGTGGTTACTCCTAGTTGCGGTTGGTGAAATATTGTGTGTCCGTGCGACGAAACGAAATCCAATTTCTCTATATTGTATTCAGCCACAAATTCGTTTATTTTTTTTCCAAAATAGTGTCCCAAGTCGATGTGTGTTTTTGCATATTCCCACGCAGATGCCTTTTCCAAATTGGATAATTTTTCTTTCCATTCGGTAGAATAGGGGTAAGTGTGCGAAGCCAAAAGGCTGAAATGCCATTTGTCGGTATAGTGAAATTTGCAGTATGCCAAATCGAGTCCGTCTAGCGATGTTCCAGACATTAATCCTATTGAATATAAAGTGGTTGTATCCATATGTGGTAGTGTTATATTTGTTGCAAAAATACATTATTTTTTTGTAGTGGAGCATGTGTTTTGAATTATTTTTTGTTGGAATACAGTTTTGTTGCCGACAATCCGAAAAAAAAGTGTATTTTTGTACACTCTAAACAACGAATGCAAATGAGTAATAATGTACTTGAAATACAAAATTTGTGTGTCGACTTTTTGCACGAAGGTGCCTACAATTCTGTGGTGCGTAATGTGTCGTATACTGTAGAACGTGGGAAAACATTGGGTATAGTTGGCGAGTCGGGTTCGGGAAAATCTGTCAGCTCTATGGCTGTTATGCAGCTGTTGCCACCCAAGCCGAAGTGTAGAATTTCGGGCAAAATACTGTTTACTGACAAAGACGGAAAGCAAACAGACCTATTGTCGTTGCCCAACGATGATATCCGCAACTATAGGGGTAGGCATATCGCTATGGTATTTCAAGAACCTATGACATCGTTGAACCCCGTGCATAAGTGTGGCGAGCAGATAGTAGAAATGCTGCGAGAGCATAGAAACATCTCTCGCAAAGAGGCCTATAAGGCGGCATTGGATTTGATGAACGAGGTAATGCTGCCACGTCCCGAAAAGATTATGGATAGCTATCCTCACGAAATATCGGGAGGGCAAAAGCAAAGGGTGATGATTGCTATGGCTTTGGCTTGCAATCCGGATGTGCTTATTGCCGACGAGCCTACCACAGCTCTCGATGTAACTATCCAAAAAACTATTTTGCAGCTGCTAAAAAAACTGCAAAGCAAATATGGTATGGCTATTATTTTTATCACCCACGATTTGGGTGTTATAGCCCAAATAGCCGACGAGGTAGCAGTGTTATACAAAGGCGAGGTGGTGGAAAAAAACACTGTTGGCGAGCTTTTTGCAGCTCCCGTACATCCATACACCAAAGGGCTTTTGGCTTGTCGGCCTCCATTGCATTCGCGACCATTTCATTTGCATACCGTTTCCGACTATCTGAGTGGCAGCGTAGATGATACTGCGGGCTGCGAAACTCCAGAACTGCGTGCCGAACGACACAATAAAATATACTCGCAACCTCCACTATTGCAAGTGAAGGATTTGGAAGTGACCTATGCTTTGGAAAAGAATATTATGGGCAAGGTACTGCAGTCGCTGACGGCTGTGGACAAGGTAAGTTTTGATGTGTATAGGGGCGAAACACTGGGACTGGTGGGCGAAAGTGGATGCGGAAAAACTACTTTGGGACGTGCGTTGCTGAAACTTATAAACACCAATAGCGGAAGCATAACCTACAATGGTGTACGACTTGACCAGCTGACAGATAATAAAATGCGTGCCTTAAGGCCAAAGTTGCAAATAATATTTCAAGACCCATACTCTAGTTTGAACCCTCGAATCACTGTTGGAAATGCCATAATGGAACCATTGAAAGTGTTCGGTTTGGGTGGAAAAAACAATGCCGAACGTAAAGAATATGTCTGCAACCTATTGAAAGAAGTAGGCTTGCAGCCCGAACATTACAATCGTTATCCGCACGAGTTTTCGGGAGGGCAACGCCAACGTGTGTGTATAGCCCGTGCATTGGCACTGAGTCCGGAATTGGTGATATGCGACGAAAGTGTGTCGGCATTGGATGTTTCGGTACAGGCACAAGTGCTTAACCTACTGAACGAATTGAAAAATAAATTCAACTTTACCTATATCTTTATTTCACACGACTTGTCGGTGGTTAAATTTCTATCGGATAGGCTGATGATAATGCAAAAGGGACAAATAGTAGAAATGGGCGAAGCTGACAGTATCTATGCCAACCCAAAACAAGAATATACTAGAAAACTTATAGAAGCAATACCACAAATAGGATAGGGGACTACTTTGAGTATGAGCGTTTGGTGCGTAGTAGCTAATTTGCCGGCGCTTGCAAAAGTAAGATGGAAATATTGTTGCCGTAACAATAAATTGTTGATTATTAGAAAAAAACTTTGGTATATTTGTTTCTATATATACTTTGACGAAAGGCTTATTTCTCCTACGCGATGACGGTATATTGCCATCGCGATGAAACCCTACTGCCATCGTGATGAAACCCTATCGTCATCGTGATGAAATTTGGGGGCTGTCGGCATTAGCTTATATTGGTTAGCGTTTAGAAAAAAATCAATATGCAATGAACCCATAGACTATTGTTTATCTAGATTAATATTTCCGTCTTCACAAAATACACATCGTACCATTTCTGAAAAACTAATATAGGTTATTTGAATAACATATATAGGATATTCGAATAACATATATAGGTTTTTCAACTATTGAGTAGATAGATATTTTTTTCTCATCAATAGCTTGTAAAAGTCAATGTTTTTTACGAACTTTGCAAAGATGTTAAGCGTATACAAAATATTTATATTCCGATGATAATATTTTGATACATACGATTTTTAGATTTAAGTATTGATAAATAATAAATCAAGATTATGAAACAGATAGTGCTGCTGATGGCTATGTTTTTTTCTTTGCCATTGTATTGTCAGGTTTTTGAATATAAAGTAGAAAATGCTACTTCGGAAAACTCTTATTATTATGCCGAACTGCGTAAATTTGAATTATCTGATAAAATAAATCCCGATAAGACTATACAGAATTTGACTGACAATGGTACGATAGAAATACGCGTTTTGAGCTCGACTAATAATTCTCCCGTCAGGTGTAGAATATTTTTTAGAGGAAAAGATTCCGACAGCACTATGGTTGTAGAGGTTGATAGTAATGGCTATGTGTATATTCCTATAAATAAATTGCCTTGCAGAATGGCTATGGTGGATTTTGAAATTAAAACCATGCGTAATGGTATGTACAATGGTATAGAAGGCCGCTTTGATGTATACGAAACCGAAAGACTGACCATAGTGTTGGGAAAGCAAGGCTACGAAACAATATCTATAAAAAGCAAGAGACCTCTGAGTGCTGAAGAATTGATACAGTTGATAGATTCGTTTAAAAAGGGTGACCACCCCGACAAAGATTCCGGAATATCGATAGAGGGATACATTCGGATATAGTCCGAAATATGCTTTGGAGTGCCAAGAAATTACTGCTTCTAAAAGTCTTTTTTGCCATGGTTTTAAAATAAAAAACAAAACTTTGCGTTTTTCTCCAAAATAGTGGTAAAGAAATAATGTATAAACCAATCCAGGTTTGTAAGATATATTTAAAAAGAATACAGAAATATGAAAGTTCAGCTAACAAAGCAGTTTGATTTTGAGATGGCACATGCACTTATGAATTACGATGGGCATTGCAAAAATATACACGGACATTCGTACAAATTATACATAACAGTAGAGGGAGAACCAAATCCGGACGAAAAGTCGTCGAAATGTGGTATGGTGATGGATTTTGGCGATTTGAAAAAGATAGTTTACAATAATATTATAGATAAATACGACCATGCTTTGGTGCTAAACGAAAAAGCAGTGTTCGAAAATACTCTTGGTACTAAACTTATAAAGACATCTTTTCAACCTACATGCGAAAATATGTTGATACACTTCTACGAAGTGCTTAAACCGGAAATGCCAAGCGGAGTAAGAATATGTAAACTTAGAATGTACGAAACAGCAACATCGTATGCCGAATTGGTGTTGTAAGAAACGTATATTATACATAACCTATGAATAAGAAAAAGATATATAAAACAATAATAGCAGTGCTTATAGCGGTGGCTGTGGTATTGTTGGCATGGTATTTCAAGTTTATAACTTGTTGTATAGTGCTCGCAACCGTTTTGTCGCTTATAGGCAGCCCGTTGATGAAACTATTGCAACGTGTTCGGTTGGGCAAATATAGTTTGTGCCCGAGTTTGTCGGCTGCATTGGTATTGATAACTATTGTTGGAGTGTTTTTTTCGTTGTTCTATTGGTTTTTCCCAATGATATTTTCACAAGCCATGCGTATTGCCAATGTCGATACTCAAAGCATAGTAGAATATGCCGAACAGTATGGGCAAATAACAAAGCAATACCTTGTAGACTATGGAATAATATCGGCCGATGCGTCGTTGGAAGCTATGATAAACAAAGAAATAGTAAACATCATTAAGGCTTCGCGGTTTATATTTTCCGATATGGTTTCTATTACAATAGATTTAGTGATGGGTATATTTGTAACACTGTTTGTTACGTTTTTCTTTTTGCGCGACAAGGAATATATAACCAAGTTGATATATTCGGCTGTTCCTCTAGACTACGTTGACGAAACAGAGCATATACTTCTCAATTCAAGAAATCTTATATCTCGTTATTTCATAGGGCTTTTGTGCGAGATTATATTAGTGACGCTTCTGTTGTTTTTAGGTTTTAGTGTTGCAAAGTTTCCAAATGCATTGCTGTTGGCATTTTGTTGCGGTGTGTTGGTAATAGTGCCTTATGTCGGAGCCGTGGTAGGAGCGTTTATAAGCTACGTTTTGCTATTAATATCTATGATAACTACGGGAGTGGATTTTCAGATACTCAATCTGACTCTTACTTTCGGAGGTATCTTTATAGCCACAAAGCTGATAGACGATTTCGTGATGCAGCCGTTTATATATTCTAAAAGTGTAAAAGCACACCCATTGGAAATATTTTTGGTAATACTGATAGCCGGCGAGATTGGCGGAATATTAGGAATGATAATAGCAATACCACTATATACTTTGATACGAATTATAATAAAGGAATTTTATAGCAAATCGAGGTTTGTACAAAACTTTATAAAGGGTATCTAAAGAGAGGGTGTAAATAAAAGTGACGAAAAATTTCGGAGATACGAAAAAAAAACGTATCTTAGCAAATTATTTTTGGCGACGTGTGTAACGCGAAAAACGCTGTAAAATAATGAAAGATAGAATGGTAATAAATAGAAAATAGTAAAATAAAAGAGATGAAAGTGTTCAAAAAAGGATTATTTGTGCTTGCTACAGCATTTTTTTGTGTAGCAATAGCCTTCGGACAAAAGAAAAGTGTAGCAGTAAAGGCCGATAATTTGTTCGACCAAAAACGCTACGTTGAAGCATTGGAAAGCTATCAATCTGCATTGAAAGATGTGAAGTCGAACAGAGCTGAAAAAAACAGAATTAACTTCCAAATAGGGGAGTGTTATCGTTTGATGAACAACTACCCTAAAGCCGAGTTGATGTACAACCGATTGATACGAAATGCAAAGTATTACATTGTAGAGCCTAAAATTTATTACTATTTGGCCGAAATGTATCGTTTTCAGAACGAGTTTGAAAAAGCATCGATAAACTATGATAATTACTTGAAACTACAGCCTGACGACGAATTGGCACGCGAAAGAAGTGCTTCGCTTGTAGATTTGAGCAAATTATTGTCGGACCGTACAAGACACCAAATAACAAATCTTGAAAAATATAACACCGATTACGACGATTGGGCACCACGTTTTGTTGGCGACGATACAACAACATTGGTTTTCACCTCGTCTAGATTTTTGGAAGGTGATAATAATGCTGTAGATGCTTGGACTGGCAAAGCATTCTCTGAACTATTTTCTATAATGCAAGATAAAAAAGGCAACTGGACAACAGTGGATTTATATGAAAAAGGTGGAATGATAAACACTCCGGTCAACGAAGGGGAAGCTGTGTTTACTCCGGATGGTAACGTAGTTTATTTCTCTCGATGCGACTCGAAAGAAAGAGAAATGAAGGGATGTTACATATATAGATCTACCCTTGGCGGTGGCGATGATAAAAAGAAAAACAAAAAGAATACCGACAAAAGTTTGGCAACCTGGGAAGAAGCTGAACGTATATATCTAGGCGATTCGGCCTACAACTATCTACACCCTGCTATCAGTGCTGACGAATTGACATTATACTTCTCGTCTAATATGCCTGGCGGAGAAGGAAGTTACGATATTTGGATGTCGAAAAGAAACACCAAGGACGAAGAGTTTGGTACTCCTATAAACTTGGGAAAAGTGGTAAATACTTCCGGTCGTGAAAACTTCCCTACAATAAACTTCGATACAGTGTTGTATTTTTCTTCTGATGGTCATCCCGGTGTCGGAGGTTTGGATATTTACAAAACACACGAAATAGGAAACAATAAATGGGCAACTCCTGAAAACTTGGCAGTGCCAATCAACTCAAGTTTCGACGAAATGGGTATAATATTTTATCCGGAAGGAAGCAATCCTAATGTATTGGAAAGAGGATATTTTGCTTCGAACCGTACTGTTGCAGACCCTCATAAAAAGGAAGATAAAGACGTAAATACTCGAACAAAATATAAACCAATCAACGACGACTTGTTCTATTTCGAGTTGCCACCATTGTTGTATTCGATAGAAGGTATTGTAAGAGATGAAAAATCTATGCAGTTGTTGCCTGATACAAAAATAAAACTGGTGGGCTCTGATGGTTTCGAAACCGAAACTTATACCGACAAAAAAGGTAAATATCGTTTTGGTACTGATGTTATAAAACATGAAGTTATTTATAAGATGTATATCTCACGTTTGAACTATTTCAGCACTGAAGGTTCGGAAAGTACATACGGATATACAACAAATAAGGATATCGTACACGATTTCCGTTTGGAACCTGTACCACGCGAACCGGTCGTATTGCCGGACATTCAATATGGTTTGTCTAAATGGGATTTGACTACAGACTACCAAGATTCTCTTACCGATTTGTATTTGGTATTGTTGAACAACCCTAATATTGTAGTTGAAATTCGTTCGCATACCGACTGTCGTCCATATATAGGACTTACAAACGATACTTTGTCGCAACGTAGAGCACAATCTGTGGTAGATTTCTTGATAATGAGAGGTATCGAGCCAGAACGTATAGTAGCCAAAGGTTATGCTGAACGCGAACCCCGTGTACTTACCAAGGATATGGTGGTAAAATATGCCGGCAAAGAATTTAAGTTTAAGGCCGGAACAGTATTGGAATGCGACTACATAGAATTGTTGCAAGGTAAGGATTATCAAGAAGCAGCACACCAATTGAATAGACGTACCGAGTTTAAAGTGCTTAGAGATGACTATGTTTCTAGAAAACTTGTCGACAATATGGCATCGGATACTCCTATAGCAAAGGAAACCGAAGACGGAAAGATTATAGATTTGGTGAACAAACCTATAGAAATAGAAGCCGAAACTCCAATGATTGTTCATGATGAAAATACTATACCGGTCAAGATGATTCAATCGACAAAAGGTGAAATACAAGCTATTGTAAATGGTGCTCAAAAACCAATACTTGTTGATGAAAAATATCCTGAACCTATAGCAATATCGTGGGAGGAAGCAATGAACTATTTGTATCAAAAGCGTATAACCAAGGAAGACTTCCCTGCACGTGATGATGCATTCGATTATGAAGGTAATATTTTAGACAAATCCTTGATTATATTGCAATCAGTTCAGATAGGTCAAAAACGCTTAGAACGAGTAGAAGCTGTTGTGCTAAAAGGATTGGACTATAAGTTTGTAATAAATCGTATGGGCTTGGCTGAGTTTGGTCAATATGATTTCGACAAACAACGTGGACGATTAATTTTTATTGATTAATAATTATAACTAAGTTTGATAAGCCGCAAAACTTCTTGCGGCTTATTATTTTTTCTTTCTTATGGCAAAGATGATAACTATATTAGGTCCTACGGCTTGTGGAAAAACAAAGTTGGCTGTAGCTATAGCACATAAGCTGGGTGGAGAAATAATTAGTGCCGATTCGAGGCAGGTATTCAGGGGAATGGATTTAGGAACAGGAAAAGATTTGGACGACTATGTCGTAGATGGTAATATTGTTCCTTATCATCTTATAGATATATGCGAACCCGGATACGAATATAGTTTGTTCGAATTTCAGCAAAATTTTGTCGATGCATATAATTCTATAGTATCTAGACAAAAGTTACCTATTCTTTGTGGTGGTACCGGTTTATATATAGAGTCGGTGCTTAGAAAGTATCAGTTGTCAGATGTGCCTGTAAATGTAGAGTTGAGAAAAGAGTTGGAGCAATGTTCGGACTATGAGCTTGTGGAGAAATTAAAAACATATATAAGCTTACACAATCATACAGACACCGAAACACGAGATCGTCTGGTTAGAGCTATAGAAATTCAAGACTACCAAGCCAAAAATCCTAATTCGGGTATAAAAATGCCGGAGTTTGATAGTATAGTATTGGGGGTGCATTATCCAAGAGAGTTGGTAATGCAGCGAATAGAAAAACGATTGGCTGAAAGATTGCAAGGTGGAATGATAGACGAAATAGACCAATTGCTTAAAAATGGTGTCGATTCGGAAAGACTTATCAGATATGGTTTGGAATATAAATATGTAACTTTGTATTTGCAAGGAAAAATGGGTTATGAAGATATGTTTGAGAAATTAAATATATCGATAAGGCAGTTTGCAAAACGCCAAATGACATGGTATAGACGTATGGAACGCAATGGTGTGACTATAAATTGGATTGATGGAACGTTATCTGATGCAGATAAATTGTCAAAAGCCATGGAACTATATATGAAATAGTAAGTAGCAATTTGAAAATAAATTGCTATATATGGAAAAAAAGATGTATCTTTGTAAACTAAAATAGAACCAAAATAAATAGAAATTTAATGTATAACTAAACAAAAATAGATATGAATTTTGCAATAGATATAAAGAAAGGTATTGACAATCTATTGTTTGATATGACAATAGAAGAAGTAAAACAAATATTGGGTCAGCCAACAGAGGAAGAAACTATAGACAATATTTATGACGAACATACACAAGTATTGATTTACGAAGAGTTGGAAATGACCTTGTTTTTCGAAGGAGAAACTAAAAAATTAAACTGCATAGATGTCGAAAATGAAGCTGCTACATTGTTTGGAAAAAATATATTCTCGATGAACGAACGCGAGATAGTTGATGTTATGGTGGCAAATGGATATTACAGAGAAGATATTGAAGTGGAAATGACTGGTGAGCGTGCTGTATCGTTCAACGATGCTAATGTTGATTTCTTTTTCGAAGAAGATGCTTTGGTATCTGTAACACTTGGAAAATAAATGGAGACTACAGCAAATAACCCAATATTTTCTACAGCATATTTTCCTCCAATAGCCTATGTGGCCGAGGCTATGGCAAATGATACTATTGTGATGGAGAGTTTTGAAACTTATCCTAAGCAAACATATCGAAATAGAGCAGTTATAGCTACAGCCAATGGAGTGTTGGGGCTTACTGTTCCTGTTGTTAAAACCAATGGTAATCATACCTATACCAAGGATATTGAAATATGCTATACCGAAAATTGGGCTTTGAAACATCTAAGAGCCATAGAATCGGCATACAATTCGTCGCCATATTTTTTGTACTACAAAGACGATGTGGCTAATATACTATCAAAAAAACAACGCACACTTTTGGAGTTGAATATGGATATTCTTGCATTTGTATTCAAAAAACTAAGAGTAAAAACAAGTGTAATTCTTTCGGACGACTATACTGATAGTTATAGTTTGGATTATAGAAATACATTTTCTCCAAAGGCAAAAGAAGAACTTATATTGCCTTCTTATCCACAAGTGTTTGAAGATAGATTTGGTTTCGTACCAAACTTAAGCATATTAGATTTGCTGTTCAATATGGGACTCGATTCGTTGGGATACCTCAAAGAGGTTGCTAAGATATTAGGATAGTATTTATTCTTTAAACGATAATAATGTGCAGAGATAATTAGAATAGTTTTAATTATCTCTGCATTTTTTTACCATTTCGGATAGTGATATATATACATATTACTTTAGATAATTAATAATTCAACCCAAACGCCCAAAGAGGTATTATATTAGAGTAGGTATATTCGATATCATTCTTAACAACGTATGAATTTTCAACAATTTTGTTCCTTTTTAGGGACAAAAAATAGTAAAAACTGTCCCCTTTTTATGGTCAAATTTGATAGAAATACACTTGTTGCGACATCTAAATTTAGGCAATTTCTTACTTAAATATTACCACTTGCAAGCATAAAAAAGATAGAAGTTGCTTTAATAGGTGTTATCAGCACATTAAATATGCGTAGCAAGCACCGCAATAATTACCCGACTGTTTATATCCAATATACCCTCTCGACAAGACCTAAACCACCCGAGCAACAGAAGGTAAATTACCCGAGTGACTAAGCCTCAAACACCCGACTAACAATGGTGCTGCTACCCGCCTAATAATGTCTCTGTCATTCGGGTATTTTATCCCACACCATCCGTCTGTTTTTTACAATACGATCATTCTTATTATAAAGCATTATCCCATATATATTATTGCTGTAACATATATATTAATAAACACAAAAGAATATACAATAAATATGAAGTATAAAAAAGTAGGGATACACAAACTATGTATCCCTACTGAGTATTAAAGAATTTTTCAGGGGAGATTTTATCTTATTCTTATACGATTCTTAATATATTCAATAAAAGAATTAATTTCTCCATGTGTGTAATTTGTGTTATTATCAACACAATGAACGATGGTGTTTTTATCAATAAAATAACTTTCTACGATAACGGGGAGTGTCATTGATGATGATTCCATCATTTCTACAATTTCGGAAATTTTGATATTTACCATATTATTACTACTGTTTTTGGTTACAATTATTTACTATCTGTCAAAATTTGTTGATTACCTTTGGGCTGATTAGGTCTCTCATCGATAAGGGGTTTTTCATCTTTATCGTAAACATTTTTGTTTTTAATTCTATTGAATTCTTTTTTGTATTCCATAATTATTTTCCCCTTATACGTGTCGGGCACAACTTTTAATTTACGTATTATTATGTATTAATCTGCAACAGGACGTATTGTGTGACCTACACTTCTATAGTGAGAATCTACATAGTATCTACCATTGCTAAAGCAAAGGAAGCAAGCATAGTTACTAAATATATCGTATGGTGTAGAACTCCAATAAAGACCATATTCTCCAGCGTAGTTGCATTCTGTACTTAATTTATATCCGGCAGCTGGAAGAAATATACTATTACCATTTGGTCCTATTATTTTGTAGCCGTTTATGCCATTTTTAGTTTCCCAAACCCAAGTACATTTAGTTTCTAATTCTTTCATTTCTTCTTCCGTTGGCATTCGCCAACCATTTCCCAAATTTGCTGTAACGACATCGTAATTTCTATTACCACTGATATCTTTTATATCACAATCTCCAAATGTTTTGCTATTTCTAGATGTGTATTCATTCTTGGTCGTAGTTTCACCCCATGCATAATAATCACCATATTCATGTGGCTGAGTTGCTCCTACATTACAAGTAGCCCATTTTACACTTAATCCTAAATCCACATACTCATGCCCATTTATACGATTATTATTGTTGAAATTATTATCATTTAATTCTTGATCCCATTCCGCTAATAGCATATCATCTTCATTATTTTGTTGAAATAATTTCGGATAATATGTCACACCTAAAAAGATTAGAAGTCCCGCAACAACTCCAACTATAAGCCATTTTATCCATGAGTTAGACTCTTTACTTGTATTTGAAGAGTCTGATTTTAAGATAACATCATCTTCCAGTATTGTTTTTATTGATATTTGTGCTGCCCCACATTTAGGACATACTAGTGCTTTATCCGAAATTTTTGCTCCACATTCTCTGCAATATATTAATGCCATAAACTATATGTTTAGAAATAAAAAGAAATTATATATGATTCAATACAAATAAGATATACACATTAAATTACAATATAAAGGTTCTTCTCTAAAAATATTTTATTTAAGAACCAAGCAACTCATATAAATCATTTACTATACCATTCATTACACCTGTTAGTGCTGTTTTTTCAAGAATTTTTTCCGCTTTTGTAGCAACCTCAGGTGGTCTGTTATTTGTATATCTATCTATTAATGTAAGAAATCTGAAAAACTCCACTTCTGTGTATTCATTTTTAACCATTTTTGTTGTACCTATTTCAACAATTTGGTAAAACCTTTCATCAGCACTACTCATATCCATATAGCTATTTCTTTCAGCTTGGTTAACCAGTGCTTCCAATTCATCTATTTCATCTCTATATACTTGATAGGTGTCTTGTGTATCATATCCATAATCATTTGAATTAGAACTTCCAAAACTTGCAATAAGTATTACAAGCAAAAGAACAGAAGCTAATATCACCCAAATAATCCATCTATTGGACTTCTTTTTATGTTGGTTATTCTTAGTTGATTTGTTATTTTGTGATTCATTATTTACTACCGGTCTTTTTATTTGTTGTGCTCCACATTTCGGACACGTTTCTGCATGCTCCGAAATTTTAGCCCCGCATTCCTTACAATAAACTAATGCCATAATTTTTCTTTTTATTATTATTTATTGAATGTAAGTATCTTATTCCTAAAGAGAATTAGCCCAATTATCAAGTGCACGCATCGCAACTTGATTAACTATTCCTTCTGCATTCATCGCAACTTCAGGCGTTCTATTTTGTTCATATCTTTCTGTTAATCCAGCTAAATAAGTTAGTTGATTATCAGAATATTCATTGTTGAGCATTTTTGTAGCTATTATTTCAACTATTTTGTAGTACTTACTATCTGCAGCATTTAAATCTATATAAGCATTTGTTTCTATCTCACGAACTAATCCTTCTAATTCAGATATTTCGTTACTTTGCATTTGATAATTATCTCCCTCTCCATAATAATTAGTAGATGCATCTTGTGAATATTGATAATTGCCTTGGTTCACATAGTATTCGGAAGCCGCCTGTTGCTCTAACTGATTTAAAAAAGAAGCTGACTGCTCTTTCCCAAGTTCTATTACCTGCTTTACACTGTAAACTATGATTATTGCAAATACAATACCTATTATTCCACCAATAATCCAGAATTTAGTTTTCTTTTTAGATTGAGGCATTTTATATGTTTTATTGGTTTCTATTGTATTAAACTCTGCTTGTATACATGCTTGTTTTGCTCCACATTGAGGACAAATATCTGCTTGTTCTGAAATTTTTGCTCCACATTCTTTACAATTGACTAATGCCATAATTATTTCCCTAATACGTGTCGGGTACAACTTTTAATTTCAATTAATATATTTTTATTTTAAAAACGGTTGTTAGAATTTTACTACGAAATAGCATTACTACTGCTGTATAATAAACAATAATCAATTTATAATCATCTTGTTTCTAACAACCGCAATTTTATTATTTACTAATATTAAACTTTTATTTATCTCGCAATATACTTTAGCAAATAGTAAACATCTATAGTAGAAATCCAAAAAATAAATCCTATACCAGCCCAAATACAATATGCTCTAGCAGTTTTTATATCTTCACTCATTTTTGTCGCAGCTATAATTAAACCGACAAAAGGTAGTAGTAAAGATAAGATACAAGTTCCAACACTTGAATTTTCTGTATTTCCAAATGTTTCACTTTGTGACGCACCACATTTTGGACACGATATAGCAGTTCTCGAAATTAATTCACCACACTCTTTACAACGTATTAATGCCATAATATTTTTATTTTATTGTTAATATCTAAATTAAATTTAGTATTCATTAAATAGTGATTTATAATATTATTTTTTTATTCATCTTTATTCTAGTAATAACCATACGAAGAGGAGGAACTCATTAGGGAAAAGAATGAATATAAATTATAACAGAAAATCCAAAATAATAATCCTACAACAGACCAAATACAATATTCTGTAACCTTTGATTTTTCGCGATTATCGCTCATTTTTACTAATGAAATAATTATTCCAACTATTGGAAGTAACCAAGCTAAAACGCAGATACCCACATCTGGTTTATCACCATTATTATTAGTCATTACTGTATTTTGCCCTGCTCCACACTTAGGACAAGATTGAGCTGATTTGGAAATCATTTCACCACATTCTCTACAATGTACTAAATTTGTTTGTGTACTTATTTGTGGTGCTCCACAATTTGGACATGTTTTAGCAACATCTGAAATCATTTCACCACATTCATTGCAACGTACTGAACCCATAATCTTCTCCCTAAATACGTGTCGGGCACAACCTTTATTGTAAAAAAATTATCCACGGCTCGATGGGAAAACTAAAAAACGGGTAATAAGAAAGTGAAGCCATCCATCTCAACCATATTCCTACTGTTGGACTTCGACTTCCATTAAAAATGAATATAAGTTTAGTGAATTGCTCCACTAGGTCGTTATCGTATGTATATTTACGGATACAACCAATGAAGCATTGTTTCGCCTTATATTCCTATTTTTAACTTATGTAAGTTGTCGAAGCTCACAGTAGAGGAATCTAGCAAAAATGCCTTTCTAATACAAAACCTAACTCTTGGTTTTGCGGGTGCAAAGTTACAACTTATTTTCGGATTGGCAAAGGTTTTTAACTTTATATTTTTTGCTAAAAATGTAAAGTATTCTAGATTAGTAATTTAATTGTTTGCGGTGAAGATAAAGAAAGGATGTCTTGTGCTGAAAAAAGTTGACACAAAAGTCAACAAAATATGAATAAAGAAACCAAAAGAAAAAGAAGAGAAAATTTCAAGTACGATGAGAAAATAGACATCGTGAGAATGCACTATTTTGAGGGTGCAAGTTTAAAAG
>JAFZDP010000025.1 GCA_017561155.1 Bacteroidales bacterium
ATCTAAGCATTAAGCGTAACTTACCGTTGCTATTTACTTGGTACGATAACATAGAGATGAAAATACCAAACACCACCAATCTTATCGATGGACATTTCTCGCAACTCAAACGAATGTTACGTTCTCATAATGGTCTAAAGAGAGAGAGACATAATAAGCTCGTTATTGGGTTTTTTGAGGCATCAAAGGGAATTACCCAATAAAAAAAGGCTGTCGCAGCTGACAGCCTTTTTATTGGTACAAAACCCTATCGATTATTCCTTGAGGAGTTGTTTCCCAGCAGAGCTCCTTTCCGCTTCATCGATAGTGCAAAAGTACGACTATTTATTCAAATAGCAAAATTCCCATAAAAAAAAACAGCCTAAATTTTGTCCATTAGTGAACATTCTCTCAAAAATAGCCTAATTTTTGTCCATTACACCTAAGTTTCAATAAGAAATGCAACATCTCGAATAAAAAAGGAGCATTAAAAATATTTTTTTCCAACAAATAAAGATTTCGGCAAAAAAAATACAACGTTGCGATGGCATCATCGACGAAGTCAAAGCACTTGTAAAAGTTTAAGGCAACTTATACAGAAAAACCGCTGAATTTCTGCAAAAACTGCAAATATTTGGCCGAAAAAGCAGCATGAAAGGCTCTTTTTTGAAGGTGTAAAATGGCCGAAAAAACAATAATTTTAAAATAAAGTTATCAACAGCTTGAAGCATAGAAAGTTCGCGTCTATTTGGATGCGTTTTTTTTAGGGTATTTACACCGGTGTAGATACTGTATCTACGATTATTTAAACGCTAATAACTTTTTTGCATGTTTCAGCCACTTAGCCGGCGCGAAAGTTATTGCCCGGAAATGGTAAAATATTGAGTTATTAACAGATATGAGGAGTTTGAAAACTTTAAAAACTTGCGTAACGGCGAATTATGTTGTATCTTTGCAAACAATATATGAAGAACTATTTCAAACCGAGAGACAGTTGTTCCTCGGGGTTCTTCAAACTATAATAATTATATATTGTATGATTAAACTAAAAGCGATGCAAAGACCAATGACAAAGATTGGCAGCAAAGAAACAGAACTGAAATATGTTCTGCAGTTATTATCCTCGGGCCGGATAGGCGAGAAAGAGGTAGTGAAATTTTGTAGCAAACACACCAACGTACCACAGGCAACTGTGCGAGCTGTATTGGATAGTTTTTGTCAAACTATCGAGTATCATCTTTCGTTGGGATATAGTGTCAAACTTGGAGATGTGGGAATTTTCTACCCTACCATTTCCTACAAGGCTGTTGACGACAACACCAAGGCCGGCTTGGCACAGCTGGAAAAGATTAATATCCGTTTTCGCCCCAATGTTTTGCTGACAGAGGCAGTGAACAAGGCCGAAAAAGAGTCTGTCGGTGTCTATAAAATAGTAGATTACGAAAAGGGATTCTACCAAGAAGTAGGTAAAAAAGAGTTGGGAGACGATTCCGGCAACGAGGGTAATACAGATGAAACACCTTCGGGTGGTACGGGCGGAGGAAATACCGATACAGGAGGAGGCTTTGAGGGTTAGACTTCGCTAACGTACAGGTTGTAAATAACCATTTTTGAGGCGTCGATGATGTGTAGTCGATGCCTTTTTTGTATATATAGGGCAAAAAAACAGTAAAATACTTATCTTTGAGGCAAAATTTGAGTTAAGGCAAAAAAGTTTTTGACCTAACTCAAAAAATATTTTGAGTTAAGTCGGCCAAAAACGATGACTTAACTCGGAGAAAATTTTGAGTTAACTCAAAATTCCCGCAGAGTTAACTTAGGCATGGCATCAGACCTAACTCAGCCGAATATAAAAGCCTATTCATTCACGCAACCCATCATATATCCAACCCAAAACCACCACACTTTGCCACCAAAAGTGTCGTACTTTTACACTGAAACTGCCATAGTTTTGTTCCGAAACTATGGTAGTTTTGATGGCTAAATGGCATAGTCTTATCTCGAAAATTACCATTGTTTATTGGCTAAAATGTCTGTGAGCTTCGCCATGTTATGAATACAACGAAACCCTATTGTGCGACAAACGATAATAGGGTGTGATGACTTTGGTACTATACTATCATTTTGGGGACAATATTTTTGCTGATTATCTTGCGTATGTGAGATAAATTGTTTACTCTTGCAAATCCAAAATTATAGTAAAATACATATAGGAAGGTTTTTTATTTTCTGTGATATGGTATTAGAATCTACCTTTTATAAAATATAAGCTACCCGTTAGTTGAATTAATCTAGAGCATATTTGATATGAGATATTGGTTTACCTAATGAATAATTGACATATTACATAATAGTGAAAGCACTTATTTTACTAATAATTTTGGTCATAAATCCCTTTATTTGTTTTGCATAGTTTCTATTAAGCATGAATTGGTCAACGAATTGCGAGAAATCGGTTTCGATACGTTTTCTAGCTTTTGCATAAGGTATAAATATTGGTTTCCAGTTCTTTTAATTCAATCTATGTGGTACTTCCAACTCTATTTTGGCTTCTTCGAACAGGTTCAATTGCATAGTTTTACTGATGTATCCTCTATCTCCAATTATTGTGCAATCATGATAATCATATTTTACATCATTTAGATAATTGATGTCATGAACGTTGGCTTTTGTAATATCATAGGAATGAATAACACCGCAGACTGCATGTAACTTATATCCATAATAGTATGTATTTTGAGACGCACAATATCCAAAAGAAGGAGAAGTGTCGTGGTTCTTTTTTCAAATTTACATCTTGAAGCTCTTGATTTTCTACAAATTTCAATTGGTTTAGAATCAATACAAAAATATGTTTCATTACCATCTATTTCATTGGCAATACGTTCTCTAATTATATTGCATAATTTACTGGTTTTCTTACGTCGGGCATTGTATTGTCGTCTTGAAATAAGGTTTGGAAATTCAGTTTTGTACGATTGAAGCCTTACGAATAAACAATTTTCACTATCTATACTCATAGCTTCAGCTGTTAATGAAAGAGCAATCACTTCGAGGTCTGAAAATTTAGGAACAACGCCTCTTTTAGTTGTATTTCCAAATTCGTTGACCAAATTTTTTGAGTATTGCTTGCATATCTCAAAAAATTTTCCGTATTTTATGCAAAAGTTGTGTGTCATTTCAATTATAGGTATTTAATTGATTTTTACTACAAAAATACGAAAAAAATAATTGACATACACAACTTTTTCAGATAGAAAATTTAAAGATTTTAATTCAACCAACGGGTATAATACAATAAAAAGTTAATTCTTACGTTTGCACCCTAGAATAACTAACAATCAAATTATAACTAATGAAAATAATAAAAGAAAAAGATCAAATGCCGGTACTTCCGGAAAAAGAGGGGTACGTAGCTGTTGAGAAATTTGTCAACAGCGTTTCGCTCAATATTTGGAGCGCTGCTATCGGATTACCATTGATTATTGTTACATTGACAGTACATATTGCCATCTGGCAAGACGTACTACTTGATGGTTTACTTTCCAAACCAATAATATGGCTTTATGGTATAATCTTGTTAAGTATTGCAGATATTGCCATCATGTTTATCTTCGAGTTGCTCCACGGTATCACATGGTGTATAATAGGAAACATCCCATTCAACCGTATGCGTTTCGGCTTTGCCGGTAATGGATTGGTATTTCAATGCCGCATCAATAGCGAACTGATAACCAAACGAACATATATCCGTGGCTTGATAATTCCGGATCTTATTTTAGGTTTTACACTCACTGTACTCGGGATAGGTATAAACAGCCTTGTATGCACAATAATTGGTAGCTCAGTGCTAATGTGTTCCATCTCCGATATAATGATTGCAAAAAAGATTAAAGACGAGAGTAATGATAGCTTAATTTATATTCACCCCCAAGAGGCCGGTTGTTTTGTTTATCAAAAATGTGATGAATGATTCGATAGTTACCATAACATTTTGAGGTGTGTGTAAATGAGTAATCAACAAAAGGAACACCAAAAGTCTCGCAATGAGATTTTGGGTGTTCCTTTTGTTGTAATCCCCCATGTGGCAAACGTTGCAACCGGTCTTTTCCAAACAAAGTGAAAAAGTATTCCATCAGCCACTTGTGACAATAGTTCCCAGATGATTTCCAAATTTTAAAACATAGATTATAAACAATATAATAATCTGGAAAATAAACATATAACAAGGAGGTAAATAATGTAATAATGGAGTCTAAATGTTAAAATAGTCTATTTATTTGAATCTTTTGAATAAATAGTGTACTTTTGCAGATTGAAAATTCTAGCAAAATAATAAAGGTAGGTTCTCTATTTTGTTAGAAAATGAATTTTTAGAACCTACCTATAGTTAATAACTATAATGGCATTGTTGATACTTTATATAAAAAAGAAATTAAAACTACATATATGTATGATTTGAAGAATGGATTTAAAGAGTTGGCTAAAGATTCTATTGAATATGGAACTCAATACTAGTTTTGCTGATTTTCTAATTTTGTAAATATCAAAAAACAATAAAATATACAAAGTTGAGAATAGAGGTAAGTTAATCCATCAAACAATTTATGTATTTGATAATCTAGATATGAAAGCAATCAATAAAAAGAATTATAAAAATATACTATTATTAATAATAGGCATCATATCTGCTATTACTAGTTTTATAGCAGATGAAGAATTGTACTACTATGCGGAAAATAAATTTCCTCACGCCAAAATTTTAGGATTTGCAGAAGTGACAAACATGCATTCAATATCGAATATTTTTCCCGACTGTGTAGATTTACGCGACGATGGTCTGCCCATTATTACTAAAGATTGTGTTCCTCGTGGATATAGCACTATTAAGGTCGATAGTATTATTTCGTATGGCTTTAACGATAGTATTATAGTCGCTCAATTTTTGTCTGCCGAAGGTAAGGAATATTATGCTGTAAGTATGCCTTTTATATATCAGCCTACAATTATTCTTTCGGATACAATAACAGAGACGAATCCGGTGAAGAAATTTGCTTTAACTAAGTGGGTTACTAATCCTCATTGTGCTCCTTATAAATTGTTGATGGCAAGAAATTGCTCTATGGTTGTATTCTTTTTGATGTTAGTGTTAGGCCTACGACGAATAATTACAGATGCGTTAAACTCTAAACGTAAATGTTTGTAAAGTATAAATAAGCCACTCAGAATAATATTCTCTTTTGTAGGGCTAAAAATTGTAAGAAATTAGTAGAAATTTCTCTGAGAATGTTGGAATACTTCTTTGATAATACTTTCTTTGTGTACATTGATATTTTTTTTCTGTATTTTGCACAGTAGTCAATATTGTGTATAATAAAAAAGTATTGAAACGAACGTTTAATGGAGTGTTTACTTATTTTGGTTGAAACAAAAAAAGCGAAACATCTTTTTTGATATTTCGCTTTTTCTTGTACTCCGGGCGGGACTTGAACCCGCACGACCGCAATGGTCACAGGATTTTAAGTCCTGCGTGTCTACCAATTCCACCACCAGAGCAGACCTTGTTCACGATATTTACTCTCTTTCGTGTTTTGTGCAAAAAAAACCCGAATTATCTTCGGGTATTCTTTTGAGCGGAAAACGAGACTCGAACTCGCGACCCCAACCTTGGCAAGGTTGTGCTCTACCAACTGAGCTATTTCCGCTTTCTCGTTGTTGAAACACTCACGTTTGTGTCTCATTTACGTTTGCAAAGATACGACTTTTTTCAATACTGACCAAATTTTTTTTACTTTTTCTTTACAATTTTTTTTATCTCGTTCAATTTGAACAGTGCTTCAATGGGTGTAAGTGTATTAATATCAATGTCTAATATCTTGTCTCTAATTTCTAATAAAGTTGGGTCATCAAGCTGAATAAAACTCAATTGATAGGCGTTTTTTTCTGTTTTTTTCTCCAATTTTTCTCGTTTTTTTTCATTTTTTGATGTGTTTTCATCAATTTTTTCGCTCTTTTTTTCTAGTATTTCGAGCATATTTTGTGCCCTTTTTAGCACCTGCGATGGCATTCCTGCCATTCTTGCCACATGTATACCGAAGCTATGTTCGCTACCTCCTTCTTCCAATTTTCGTAAAAATATTACTTTGTTGTTTATTTCTTTTACCGAAATATGGTAGTTTACTATTCTTTCGTATTGTTGCTCCATGTCGATAAGCTCGTGGTAGTGGGTTGCAAACATTACTTTGGGTTTTGCTGTAGGATGGTTGTGTAGATATTCTGTGATGGCCCATGCAATAGAAATACCGTCATAGGTACTAGTTCCACGTCCAATTTCATCAAGTAGTACAAGGCTTCGGTCCGATATATTGTTTAGAATATTTGCAGTTTCGTTCATTTCTACCATAAATGTAGATTCTCCCGAAGAAATATTATCTGATGCTCCTACTCTTGTAAATATTTTGTCTACGACGCCTATTTGAGCCATTCGTGCCGGCACATAGCAGCCTATCTGAGCCATAAGTACAATAAGTGCTGTTTGGCGTAGAAGAGCTGATTTACCCGACATGTTTGGTCCTGTTATTATTATTATTTGTCTACTGTTACTATCTAGTAGCACATCGTTTGCTATATATGCTTGTCCTACCGGTAGCTGAGTTTCGATAACCGGATGTCTGCCATCTTTTATATCTATAATATTATCTGTGCTAAGCTGTGGACGACAATAGTTAGCAGCAAGGGCTAATGTCGCAAAACTTTGCAAGCAATCCAAACGTGCTATGAGTTGTGCATTATATTGTATGGGTTGTACATATTCGGTAAGTGTTATTAGTAGTTGGTCAAACAATTGAGCTTCGAGTACTGATATTCGTTCTTCGGCTCCTAATATTTTGCTTTCGTACTCTTTTAGTTCTTCGGTAATATAGCGTTCGGCATTTGCCAAAGTTTGTTTTCTTGTCCAAGTGTCAGGAACTTTGTTTTTGTGGGTGTTGGTTACCTCTAAATAGTATCCAAATACATTGTTGAATCCGATTTTTAATGAAGGTATACCTGTTGCCTCGCTTTCTCTTTGTTGTATTGCTAACAAATAATCTTTTCCCGATATAGATAACGATCTTAGTTCGTCTAATTCTTTATTTACACCTTCGGCTATAACGTTTCCTTTCGATACTAATACTGGAGCATCTTCGCTAATTTCGCGTTCTATTCTGTCGCAAATAATTTGGCAAGCATTTAATTGCTCTCCGATAGATTTTAAAGCATCGTTTTTAGTTGTCGAACATAATATTTTTATTTCGGCAACTGCTACTAATGAACGTTTTAAATGTAATACTTCTCGTGGATTTATTTTGCCTACTGCTACTTTCGAAATCAAGCGTTCCAAATCGCCAATAAGTCTGATATGTTCTTTCAGCGAGTTGGTAAAGTCTGAATTTTCAATTAGAAAATCCACAATATTAAGTCGATTTTCAATAAGCGATATTTCTTTTAGAGGTAGCATTATCCAGCGTTTCAGCTGTCGTGCTCCCATTGGAGTAGTTGTTTTATCTACAATATCGATAAGTGTTTTTGCATTCTCGTTTGGAGAATATATAAGCTCTAAATTGCGTGCTGTAAATTTATCTATCCAAACATATTTATCTTCTTCGATACGGGTTATTTTGCAAATATGTTTTGTTTTGTCGTGTTGGGTTTCTGAAAGATAGTACAATGTAGCACCGGCTGCAATAATTCCGGCTCCCAATTGTTCAACACCGAATCCTTTCAACGAATTTGTACCAAATTGTTTTAATAAAAGTTCGTTGGCAAAATCGGGAGTGAAAACCCAATCATCAAATGTTTGTATATAGTATCTGTCAGTAATAGTTTCGTTGAAAGTTTTGAGTTTCTTTTTTTGCAAAATGATTTCCGAAGGCTTGAAGCTTTGCAATAGTTTTTCGATATAGTTAATATCGCCTTGTGCAATATAAAATTCGCCTGTCGATACATCAAGGAAAGAAATTCCATTAACTTTGTCGTTCAAATGCAAACCACAAAGAAAATTGTTCTCCTTTATTTCTAGAACTTTATCGTTGTACGAAACGCCGGGAGTTACCAACTCTGTTATACCTCTTTTTACTAGTCCTTTTACTGTTTTAGGGTCTTCTAGTTGCTCGCAAATTGCTACACGCAAGCCGGCTTTTACTAGTTTGGGTAAATAGATGTCGAGTGAATGATAAGGAAAACCTGCCAATTCGCTTCCGGCTCGGCTTGTCAAAGTTATACCAAGTATCGACGATGAGCGTACTGCATCTTCGCCAAATGTTTCGTAAAAATCGCCCACACGAAACAGCAACATTGCATCCGGATGCTGTTTTTTCAAAGCATAATATTGCTTCATTAGTGGTGTTTCTTTGTCTATATTTTTTGAGGCCAAAGTTATATGTCTTTTATTTTGTGTATATTGCAAAGGTACTATTTTTTATTTTCTTGGCAAACTATATTTTATAAAAAAGATTGCACAAAATATTATAACAATGTGGTTATATGATGATTATGGTTTGATAAGTTGGTTAAGATATGGTTGTATTTAGTTGTTGTTTTAGACTTATAGGTAAGAAAAATAATAAATTTTGATGTACTTTTGATGAAATTTTTGCGGTTGAATTATTCTTTACGACAAACGTTTTTTATCATGAAATAAAAAAACAGCCACAAAACAACTTTTATTTTGTGGCCGGTTTGTAAATCGTATGTGTGATTATAATCTATTTCCTAATTTAGGAATCATCATGTTTTTCCATTGTGCAAAATCGCCTTCAATGATATGTTTGCGAGCTTCGCCTACGAGCCATAGATAAAAACTAAGATTGTGGATGCTTGCTATCTGCATAGCCAAGATTTCGTTGGCTTTGAATAGGTGTCGTAGGTATGCTTTGGTGTAAAAATGATCTACATCGGCAGTGCCGTTTTCATCGATAGGAGAAAAGTCTGTAGCCCATTTTTCGTTTTTCATATTCATAATGCCTTCCGATGTAAATAGCATACCATTTCTACCATTTCTAGTTGGCATAACACAGTCGAACATATCTACCCCTAATGCTATACCTTCCAATATATTTATAGGAGTGCCTACCCCCATAAGGTATCGTGGTTTATCTTTTGGTAATATATCGCAAACAAGTTCAGTAAGTTCGTACATTACTTCAGCAGGTTCTCCTACCGATAATCCACCTATTGCATTACCTTCGCATTCAACCGAGGCAATTTTTTCGGCAGATTGTTTTCTCAAATCGCGATATACACTTCCTTGTACTATTGGGAATAAGGTTTGAGAATAGTTGTAGATAGGTTCTGTTTCTCTGAAACGTTTTACACAACGGTCTAGCCAGTTGTGAGTAATATGCATAGATTTTTTGGCGTAGTTGTAGTCGCATGGGTAAGGTGTACATTCATCGAATGCCATTATGATATCACCACCAATCACACGTTGAATATCCATAACGTTTTCGGGAGTGAATAAATGTTTAGATCCATCGATATGTGAGCTAAACATTACACCATCTTCTTTTAATTTTCTATTGTTGGAAAGAGAATATACTTGAAATCCGCCACTGTCGGTTAATATAGGTTTGTTCCACCCATTAAATTTCTGCAATCCGCCTGCAGCTTTCAAAACATCTAGTCCCGGACGTAAATACAAGTGATAGGTATTTCCTAATATTATTTTTGCCTGTACCTCGTTGGTAAGCTCTCGTTGATGTACGGCTTTTACCGACCCAACGGTACCTACCGGCATAAATATTGGAGTAGGAATTACTCCATGATCGGTCTCAATTTCACCTGCTCTCGCTTTTGTTTGTATATCAGTCTTTATTGCTTTAAACTTCATTTTCAAATAAAAATGTTAGTAACCTCGTTGATAAATTGGTTCAAATTCGACTGCAAAGATACGATTATTTTAGAAATAATTTTCTAATTTTGCAATTGAAAATTTTATGTGACATGAATTTTTTTGGTATTATAATAAACACACTTACACTTGCTTTGCTGATAATACTAATTGTTAGCAGCGTTTTACTTTTCTTATATTATGGCCTTTTTTATCTGCGTATAGGTATACATAAAGGCAAAAAAGACAGCAAAAAGAATACCGAATTGCACGGTGTTTCGGTAGTTTTAACTGTAAAAAACGAATCCGAACAATTGAAAGAAAACTTGGTTTATCTGTTGGAACAGGACTATCCCGACTTTGAAGTAATCGTGATAGATCATGTATCAAAAGATTATACACGCTATATTCTTAAAACATATCAAGAAAGCTATCCTAACTTGAAAGTGGTAAACTTTTTGCAAGATGTAAATATGTTTCAAGGAAAGAAGTTTCCTCTATCGATAGGTATAAAGTCGGCGAAGAATGATATTATACTACTTACCGAATGTAGTTGTGTGCCAAAAACTTTTACATGGATCAGAGAAATGGTGGAAAACTTTAGTCCAAATACTCATTTTGTAATGGGTTATAGTGGCTTTAAGTCAGAAAAAACACTATTGAATGCTTTTGTACAATATGATAATCTTGCTTATACAGCTTCATCGTTTGGATTTGCACTATTAAAACATCCTTATACTGCATGTGGTAAAAACTTATCGTATCATCGTTCGTTCTTTTTCGACAAAGGTGGGTTTATAAAACATTACCACATACCTACAGGCGATGATGATATATTTGTGAACGAAAATGCTACAGGTAAAAATATGAATATCTGTCTTTCGAAAGATTCGTATGTTGTAAGCCAATCTAAGAAAACATTTAAAGAGTGGTGCCATCAAAAAGCTAAACGTATGTCGACACAAAAATATTATTCTTTTATTGATAAGATGTTGTTGTTGATATATCCAATAAGTGTTGTACTATTTTATCTCTCGGCAATAGCAACTTTGGTATTAAACAATAATCCTGAATCGGCTATTTTGTGCGAAATTATTTTAGGACTTATTGTTCTAAAGTTAGGTTGGCAGATATTGAGTTTTTATCAATTAGGTCGTCGTTTCGAATGTACTAAAGTTTCTTATTTTGCTCCGTTGTTCGAAATATATTTTCTGTTTATGAATACTATAATGTACATTTCTACGTTACGAAACAAAATAAAGGGATGGAAACAGTAGCAACACAACTAACAGAAAAAGCGGCTCGAGATTACCAATTGGTTTGTTTGGCTCGAGAAAAAGGGGACGAAAAGGCATTTTCCGACTTGCTAAAAATGTACAGAGAACCGTTGTATTTGATGTTATTAAAAATGACCAACGATCCTGTAGAGGCTGATGATTTGACTATCGAAGCATTTGGAAAAGCATTTCGTTCGCTCCATCTTTATACTCCTACTCATGCTTTCAGTACATGGCTTTTCACAATTGCATCAAACAATTGTATAGATCATATTCGTAAAAAACGCTTGCAAACGGTGTCGATAAACAATATGTATAATAATGTCGACGAAGAGCAAAATGAAATACAAATAGCATCGACAAATCCAAATCCGGAAGAAGAATTTATAACAGAACAACGGATAAAGATAATGCGTGAAGCTGTTCAGCTGCTTAAACCTCGCTACAAAAAACTAGTAGAGATGAGATATTTCGAAGAGTTGTCGTACGAAGAAATTTCGGAGAAGTTGGATTTGCCATTAGGTACAGTAAAAGCTCAGTTGTTTAGAGCTCGAGATTTATTATACAATTTACTGAAGAATCGTAAGGATTTAATATAATATCATTAGTATGCTTGTAAGTTTGCGAGGAAGATTTACACGTGTTGTTATTTCAATATCTTTACTTTTAATATCACAGGTTGGCTTTGCTCAAAAAAAAGATAATGCATCTAGCCCGGATTTTGTAGGGCTGTCTGTTTTTATAGATGCCGGTTGCACATTGCCAAATAATCATTATGCAGCTTTTTACAATGGAACAGAAGGTAACAGAAATACTATAAACAGAATATTACATAGCCAAATGTATGGGCACGATATTTGGCAAAACTTGGTAAATTTGAATCTTATATCTCCTTCGGCAATAACAAACTATAGTGGATTGCAAGTAGTAGAAGATGCTAAAACCGAATATACCTTAGCTATGCAGGTCGGGTTGGGGTTGAGATATGATTTTATAGATAGATTTGGTATGATTGCCAGATTCGATTATATGAAACTTATGGCCAAAGGAATATTTAATCTTTCGTCGGGAGCACCATCTTCTATACTTAGCAACAAAAATCAATACATACCTTGTGGAATTTATGGTACCGAAACAAGAACATATATAGATTTGGGCCTTTTTAAAAGTTTTAATTTGGATGGTCCTTGGCGTTTTGTTGTTGATTTTGGTGTCAATGTAAATAGTACAAAAATATTATCCAACGATATGGAGATAGGGGGTAAGGAGTATAGCATACTTGATGTTTGGAGTGGTAATAACCCGGATATGGGTATGCAGCCATACGAATACTATCAAAGTGGGATAGGATATGGATTTTTTATAACTCCTATTTTAGAATATGTTCTACCCAATGCAATGGGTATAGATATTGGAATGACAGTATATTATACCAAGATAAATATTCCGGGATACGAGGAGTTTAAACCCCAATATACATTCTTTATTCGTTTTTTGAATAATAAATTATAAGGATATGATAACATTAAAGCAATTGTCCAACGAGAATTATTCTTTTGCCAAAGACGTGATGGAAACGTCGTTTCCGATAGAGGAACGTCCTCCATTTGATTGTATTCAAAAAAGGGATAAAACAATATTTAGCTTTAATGTTGCTTATGACAACAATGAGCCTATAGGGATATTTTCCTATTGGCATTTCGATGGTTTTTGTTATGTAGAACATTTTGCAGTTGAAAACAAGTATAGGAATAAAGGATTAGGATGTTCTATAATGAATTATTTTATAGAAAATGTCAATCAACAAATAATACTTGAAGTAGAAAAGCCGACAAATGAAATGTCTCGTAGAAGAATAGCTTTTTATAAGAGATTAGGATTTGTGGAAAATTATCAGCAATACTTGCAACCATCGTATCATAACGATGGAAATTTTGTTCCTTTGAATATTATGTCCAGAGTTGAGTTGTCTGATAGTGACTTTGAGACAATAAAAAATATATTGTATCAAAAGGTATATTCTATATTGTAATATTTTGTCAGACTGCTGATTTGTTTATAATTGTTTAAACAAATAACGAGACACAATCTAAATTATGTCTCGTTATTTGTTATATAGAAATTTTTGTGTTAGTTTCTATCTGTGTTAAAAGCGTTTAAAGCATCTGCTACAAGGAAAATACTACCTGTTATTATTATTAAATCTGTTTTCGACGCAGCTTTCTTTGCAGATGTAATAGCTTCGGATATGTTGTTATATTTGTTCCCTTGTAGTCCTATAGCTGTGGCAGAAGTATATAGTTCATTTACATCTAGACCACGAGGTACCGAAGGTTTGCAAAAATAGTATTTAGCATTTTTAGGAAGCATTTCCAATATCTTGCCATAGTCTTTATCGTTTACACAGCCATATATTATATGTAGATGGTGGTGTTTTAACGATTTTATTTTTTCTAGCAAGTAGCGTATGCCATCTTCGTTATGTGCAGTTTCGCATACTATAGTTGGTCGGTTCGACATTATTTCCCATCTACCTCTAAGTCCGGTGTCTAATATAACGCTTTCTATACCTACCTTAAAGGCAGTTTCGGTTATTTTATATCCAATATTTCTTAATATATCTACCGATTGAGCGACAGTAACAAGGTTTTTCAACTGATATTTTCCACTCATAGGACTTTTTACTTCAGTGAAATACTCATTATTCTTTACGATAGAAGCATACAAATAATTAGTAGTGCTTACTTGTGTCTCTTCAGCTGTAAATGTTTTGTCTGCAAAATATATTGGCGACCTCATTTCTTTAGCTTTATCGATAAAGATATTTTGAGTTTCCGGCTGAGTTTCTCCAATTACTACAGGTAAACTGCGTTTTATTATTCCTGCTTTTTCTTTAGCTATGGCAGGTAGTGTAACGCCAAGATATTGAGTGTGGTCAAAACCGATGTTGGTAATGATAGAAAGTTCGGGAGTAATTATGTTGGTAGAGTCTAATCGACCTCCCATACCTACTTCAACTACAGCAATATCTACTTGTTGTTCTGCAAAGTAATTGAAAGCCAAAGCTACTGTCATTTCAAAAAACGACGGCTCGATTTCCATAAATAAAGGCTTATGTTCTATTATAAACTTAGTAACATATTCTTCGGGAATCATCTCGCCATTTATTCGGATTCGTTCTCTAAAGTCGACAAGGTGTGGCGAAGTGTACAAACCAACTTTATATCCGGCATTTCGCAATATCGAAGCTAAAAAGTGAGACACGGAACCTTTTCCATTTGTACCTGCCACATGGATACTTTTAAATTTCCGTTCAGGATGGTCAATCGCATCCATTAGTTTTTTAGTGTTTGTAATGTCTGTTTTGTATGCCGATGCTCCAACTCTGTGATACATTGGTAAGCTACTGTACAAGTAGTCTAGTACTTCTTGATAGTCCATTTAGTATTAATTTGAGTAATTATATTTGTTAGTTAATAAAAGTTTTCTTTATAGTAAAAATGGGTTTGAATTTTTCTCATTTCCAATAGTTGTGTTAGGTCCATGACCCGGCAATACCTCACAATCGTTGTCTAATGTAAGGATTTTTGTGTTCAGCATTTTCATTAACACGTCGTAGTCGCCGGTAGGCAAATCGGTACGACCTATGCTTTGTCTGAACAAAACATCGCCGGTAAAAACAACCGATGGGTTGTCGATTACATAAGCCATACTGCCTGCAGCATGACCCGGTACATAAAGTGCAGTGATAGAACTATTGCCAAACGATATTGTATCGTTGTCCGAAATACATTTTAATTCTATATCGTCCATATTTTTGCAACCAAACCCCATAGCCATGCCATAATCTTCGGCTTGCGACAAAAATGGTTTGCTATCGCAATGTGTGGTGATAGGTAAGTTGTATGTTTCACATACATAACGCACACCTGCTATATGGTCGATGTGTGCATGTGTCAGTAATACTTTTTCAGGTACAAGATTGTTATCTGCAATAAATTGTGATAGTTTATTGTTTTCGGTGGTAGTATTCATACCTGGATCAATAATTACACACTTGTTGCTTTCGTCCCACACTATGAAGGTGTTTTCTTCAAAGTGGTTGAATGTGAACTCTTTTATCTGTATCATTTGTTATATTTTATGCTTAAATTTCGAATATTCGCACTAAATAACGAAGCATTTATTCGTTTATTCTGTTTAGTAGCAAATTTAATATCAAAATTTCATTATTTTCTAAAAAAGTAGTAATTTTGCACTTTCTAAATAATAGTACTAAATGCATGTATATGTATGGCAAAGAAACAGAAATATTATGTAGTGTGGCAAGGTAAATCACCGGGAATTTACGATACATGGGCAGAATGTCAAACTCAAATAGCAGGAATATCGGATGCGAAATATAAATCGTTTGATACACTTGCCGAAGCCTCTGAAGCTATCAAAGGTAATTATTGGCAGTATGTAGGAAAAACTACTTCGAATACCCAATCTGCTCCTATGTCTCAAGATATTATACCTAATAGTTTGTCGGTAGATGCTGCTTGTGGTGGAAATCCGGGAATAATGGAGTATCAGGGTGTGAGAACCTACGATAAGGAACGTATATTTCATAAAAAATTCCCATTGGGAACTAATAATATTGGAGAATTTTTGGCATTGGTTCATGGCCTTTCTTATCTCAAAAAACACAATTTGCCTCAACCTATATATTCCGATTCGGTGAATGCAATATCATGGGTTAAACAGAAAAAGTGTAAAACCAAGTTGGAACGAAATCCACAAACCGAAGAACTATTTCAGTATATAGAAAGAGCTGAAAATTGGCTAAAAACCAATACTTATACAACTCAGATTATAAAATGGGATACTGAACATTGGGGCGAGATACCTGCCGACTTTAATAGAAAATAATGAATTGAAGAGAGAGTTTTTGCGGATATTACAATATCTTGAAAGTTTGCCATGTTTATCTTGTGTGGCAAACTTTTTTTATTTTGAGCAATTTTTAGAAGTAGCCTATAATCAACATCTGGAATTATATTTTTCTATATCACGATACAGCACTACACCGCATCGTGATGTAACGGGCTGTACATCGGGATATTTGACTGTTGACTTCCGGATATACAAATTGAAGCGAAACAGTTTCAGAACAGAGTTTCACCCATTAAAATATTGACATATATGTTGTTGCAAAGGTTTTTGCACAATGGCAATACTGCCCCTACCCTGTCACAGACAACGGACTACAGACAACGGAGAGTTCTATACTCTTTATACCTTTCTATACCTTTCGACGACAACGGACAATGGACAACAGACTACGGAGTTCTATACTCTCTATACCCTCTATCCTTTTCTATACCCTCTATACCTTTCGACGACAACGGAGTTCTATACTCTCTATACTTTTCTATACCTTCTATACTCTCTACACCTTTCGAGGCCAACGGACAAGGGGTGGGGTGCAATACTTTTTAAATATCGTTGTAATGATTAGAACATCAACACCTTATAGGGTAAAACTCTGTTCTGAAACTGTTTCGCTATATTTATTACTTGCTGATATATAAGTATTTGCAAGAAAAAGTATGTTTTTGCGTGCTTTTTTTTGCCCTGTTTTTGTATATTCGGCGACTTTCAAAGCAACTTACTTAAGTCAACTTCTGAAAATTCCACGTTTTAGGAATTTAGAAGGCTTCAAAAATATAGTGGTTTATATAGTTGGTATGTAGTTCGTTGTGTATTGTGAGAAAGTATTTTTAATATTGAAAGTTAAAATATTTGCACAATTCAAAAAATGAGTATAAATTTGCACTTTCAAATAAACAAATAAGGTAATAAATAAAAACACAACAAAATGAAAAAGACATTTAGATTTTTGTCAATAGCTTTTGTAGCATGCTGTATGACATTGGTGGGATGTAATCCTACTCCGGAAGATGAAAACGATGATACAAACAACAACCAAAACCCTTCTGTTTCGTACACTTTCGAAGGTGTTGCCGATTGGCCAATAACATCCGGTTATGTTGGTTACGAGTATGCTGAAGGCGATACTTTAATATATGTTTTAGGTTCGAAAGATGCGAAGGAACTAAACGAACTAATTAATGCTATGGATGAAGAAGAATATCCTTCAAATGTATTTTTGGCATCATTTTTAGGAAAGCCGGGAGTGCAAACCGGAGTTGGTAATATTTTGTCGGAAGAAACTGATATAAATGCTATTTTTATAACAGGTTCTACAGTGTTGTATGATATGACAATACCTACAGGTTGGGTATCTACTGAAATGACAGTAAATGTATCGGCTATAGATTTAACCGGTATGAAAGTATCGGCAACAGCATCGGCTAATATGAAAGATATTATAAAGATATTTGCTGAAGCTTTCGGTTTGACCGGAATTGGTAGCGACCAAGAAAGAGTATTTACACTAACAGTCAACAATATGACAATGACCGATTGGTGGGCTGAAAAATAATATTTAGAACATAACAAACAAAATACAATCTGCAATAAGCACCGAAAGCAAATAGTTTTTCGGTGCTTATTGTTTATATTATATCTAACCACAAAGTAGTCGAATGTTATTTTTTAAGCATTTGATGATGCTAAAGTAATTTTTTTCAAAAATAATTATATCCTAATGTCTTGATAATTTGTATTGTATAAGTGTGATGATAAAAATATTGCATCAGCGCTGTAATAAAATGCACCTTTAAAACGACTAATATGCAGAATAAAGAAAATAAACAACAAAAGAACTCATCTAATACAAGTAAGTACAAGAGTTGAGAGTTGTATATGCAATGCTCAACTCTTATTTAGACAAAAAGTGTAATTGGAACTATGATAGGATGAGTTAGAGAAATGATGTTTTTAATGATTGAATTTTAATAGATATAAACCAAATAATAAATAATGAAATGAAAAAAACATTTAGATTTTTAGCAGTAGCTTTTTTAATAAGCAGTATTACATTAATAGGTTGTCGTGAAGAAGATCCTATAGAAAACACGAACGAACAAACTCCATCTATTTCTTATGCATTTGAAAATATGGAGAATTGGAATCCACAGTCTGTATTTGCAGGATATGAATCCTCGTTAGATACTATGGCATCATTTATTGTAACAAGAAACTATTATCCTGGATTGGAAGAGTATTATGCAGATTATAACTATGGTAATGAAACACCTGAAAATGCTCTTTTGGTTAGTATACCTTACAAAGTAGGTAATCATACTCGAAATAGCAATTTTGTGATAGACGAGAATGCAGATAATGTAACAGCTATTTTTACAACTTCAGGTGTTACAGATTATGAAGGAACACCAATACCTAACGCTTGGATTTCGGAGGCTATGAATATAAGTGTTTCGGAAGCTGATATGATTACAAAAAAGATTTCAGCTACCATCACTGCAACTATGAGAGATTATTTATATTTATTTTCGTATGGCGAATGTGGAAATCCGGAGTCAAAAACTTTAACCATAACCATAAAAAATTACCCTTTAGAGAATTGGAATGGAATTTTTTCTAAACCATTATCTAAAAACTAATTGTAAAAAACTCATCTTAAACAAGTAAGTACAAGAGTTGAGAATTGTATATGCAATGCTCAACTCTTTATTTTTTATGGGTGTTTGATACCTTATTTATGCTCTTAACATTTGATTATTTTGTAGATACGAAAAATATATGTATCTTTGTACGCATAATTGTAAAAACAATTGTAATATTTAAATTATTGTAATACAAAATGATGAAGAAGAAAATTATAGCAACAACCTTTCTATTGTTCGCCAATTTTATTATATTGGTGCATGCTGTTGTCCCTCATCATCATCATTATGTAGGTTTAGATAGTCACGATTGTTGTTCTTCTTCAGAAGTTATTTCCTTTACTCATATCGATAACAATTGCTCGCACGACGAGGAAGAAAAAGATGGTTGTTTGTTGCAAGATCTTTTGTCTAAACTTGTTCTTAATACCAAAGAGCGAGAAATGTTTGTGGCTGCTATCGAAGCCGATTTTCAAGATTTCTATGTGGCCGACTTGTCGGTTGTTTTGTTCGAAACTACAGATATAGAGGATATAAATTTCAAACCATATATATTGAAGTTGCCAATAGCGGAATACCATTCGCCAACACAACTTCGAGCACCACCTTGCTGCTAATACTACCACAATAGGGTCTTGGAAAGCAATTTACTGTTTTCCTCATATACCCCCTTTTTATTATTACACTATGCACTTGCACGACAGACAACTTTGTGCATACAATACATACATATTAATCAAAATAAAATATTAACAATAAAAACAATTATAATATCATGAATTACAAAAGAATGAAATACATATTGATGGGAGTAGCAGTAGTGATGTTTTTTGCATGCTCAAACACTTCAACCGAATCGCATACACATAGTGCAGATTGTGAACATACTCATAGTCACGAATGTGACGGACACAATCATGAAGAGCATGTTCATGGTGCCGATTGCAACCACGATCATCAACCTGCACAAGAGTCGTTCAAAGTAGATGAAGAAGCTCACGAACATTCGCATGGCGAAGAGTGTAATCACAAACATTAATACCCTTTGAATACGATGAAGAAAACAATATATTTGCTAACTACAGTATTGGTAATGTTAGCTATGGTCGGTTGCAAACATGAACATTCGCATGACGGACATGTACACGAAGACAATTTGCAACTTACAGCCTACAATGACAATTTAGAACTTTATGCCAAGGCTACACCTTTTGTGGTAGGACGTAGCAGCATTGTGCTTTCACATTTTACACGCCTTTCCGATTTCAAACCTTTGGATTCTGCCGAGATTACATTAAGCTTAATAGTTGGTAGCGATGGTATCCGTCAAACGTTGTCTACAACCGGTAGCAAGGGCATTTATCGTTTTTCGTTGCAGCCAACACATGCCGGCAAAGGAAAACTAATATACGATATAAAAGAAGGTGATAATACTTCGCGTATAGTGGTCGACAATATCGAAGTTTTTACCGATCAGAACGAAGCTAATACTCATGCTCATAATAGTATGATAACAAATAGCAATGCAGCATCGTTTACCAAAGAACAAAGTTGGAAAATAAGTTTTGCTACCGAAGAGGTAAACTACGAACCTTTTGGCGAAGTGATAAAAACTACAGCTCAAATATTGCCGTCGCAAGGCGATGAACGTATAGTAGTAGCCAAATCGAGTGGTGTTGTTACATTTTCTAACGCTAGAATTACAGAAGGTACAGCAGTAAGTGCCGGACAGGAATTGTTTGGTATAGAAAGTAGCAATATGGCCGATAATAATATGTCGATACGTTATGCCGAAGCAGCAAACAACTACAACCTTGCAAAAGCCGAATACGAACGCAAAAGTACTTTGGCAAAAGATAAGATAATATCGCAAAGCGATTTGCAACGCAGCAAAGCTGAATACGATAATGCAAAAGCCGTTTACGAAACTATGAAACAAAATTTCTCGCAAAGCGGACAACGCGTATCGTCGCCAATATCGGGATATGTATGTCAGTTGCTTGTAAGCAATGGCGAATATGTTGAAGCCGGACAACCAATATTATCGGTATCGCAAAACAAAAAATTGTATATACGTGCCGAACTACAACCTAGATATTATTCTGTTTTAAACAATATAACTACAGCCAATTTCCGTATAGCCAAAACCAATACAAGTTATCGTTTAGAAGATCTTGATGGTAGATTGGTATCGTTTGGCAAGAGTGCCGAATATGGCAACATTCTTATACCTGTCACTTTCGAGGTTAACAATACCATTGGTTTGTTGTCGGGTAGTTTTGTCGAATTGTATATAAAAACACAGTCAGACAAACCTATGCTTACCGTTGCCAATGGTGCATTAATAGAAGAGATGGGTAACTACTTTGTTTTTGTACAACTTACTCCGGAACTTTTCGAAAAACGAGAAATACAAAAAGGTGCTACCGATGGTTATCGTACAGCTGTAATAAGTGGCTTGCAAGAAGGCGAACGCGTGGTGGCAAAAGGTGCTGTATTGGTAAAACTGGCACAAGCATCGGGAGCATTAGACCCTCATGCCGGACACGTACATTAATAGTTTGATAATGTAGAAAAGAAACACACATTGCTCTTGTAGCAATGGATAAAAACAGAATAGTAATGCTAAATAAGATAATTAAATTCTCGTTGAACAACAAATTGCTTATATTGGTAGCATCTGTTGTTCTTATAGTGGCGGGGACCTACACCACTCAAAAGATGGATGTAGACGTATTTCCCGACCTTACCGCACCTACTGTGGTTGTGATGACCGATGCTCATGGTATGGCAGCCGAAGAAGTAGAGCGGTTGGTAACTTTTCCCATAGAGACAGCAGTAAATGGTGCCACCAATGTTCGTAGAGTACGTTCGGCATCATTGCAAGGCTCGTCGTTTGTATGGGTAGAGTTCGATTGGGGTATGGACGTGTTCCGTGCTCGACAAATAGTAAGCGAAAAGATGGTTACGCTAACAGGCTCTTTGCCCGAAGAGGTAACACCTGTATTGGCACCTCAGTCCAGTGTTATGGGCGAGATATTGTTTATTGGGTTGCAAGCCGATAGCACATCGATGATGGAACTACGAACACTTGCCGAATGGGTAGTAAAACCTGCCATATTGGCAACCGGAGGTGTGTCGCAAGTAACTATTATCGGTGGCGACTACAAGCAATATCAAATACTTGCCGACCCAATACGCATGGCTGCATACGATGTAACTATGGACGACCTTGAAGCTGTAGGAAGTACCATTAGCAAAAACTCTACAGGTAGTGTGGTCAGAGATTATGGCAACGAATATGCTTTGCGTGGAATGGCCCGTACAAACGACCTTGAAGAGTTGGGTCAAACTTTTGTAAAGAGCTTTAATGGCAAACCGGTCAGAGTGTCGGATGTGGCCGATGTTGTGATAGGAAGTGCAATAAAGATGGGGCATGCTTCGTCCAATGCAAGTCCTGCTGTAATATTGTCGGTATCCAAACAGCCTAATATCAATACTCTTAATGTAACCAAAAACATAGAGCGTAACTTGGAGGATATTAAAAAGTCGTTGCCTAAAGATGTGGTAATGGATACTAAAATATTCCGTCAAGCCGACTTTATCGAATCGTCGGTAAGCAATGTAGGAAGTGCATTGATCGAGGGGGCTATATTCGTTATAGTTATATTGTTCTTGTTCTTGGGTAGCTTCCGCACTACACTTATATCTATTATTGCCATTCCTCTTTCTTTGTTAGGAACGGTTATAGTGCTACATCTATTTGGAATGAATATAAATACCATGACGTTGGGAGGTATGTGTATTGCCATAGGATCGTTGGTCGATGATGCTATTGTCGATGTAGAAAACGTTTACAAGCGGCTACGCGAAAACTATCGTTTGCCAAAAGAAGAACGTAAATCGGCATTCAGTGTAGTGTTCGAAGCATCGTCAGAAATCAGAAGTTCTATTGTCAATGCTACGTTTATTATTATTGTCACCTTCATTCCGTTGTTTTTCCTTACCGGTATGGAAGGGCGAATGCTTAAACCTCTTGGCATAGCCTATATAGTTTCGTTGTTTATGTCGCTTATAGTTGCTATGACTATCACTCCATTGCTTTGCAAGATGTTGTTGTCGGGTAATAAGTATTTGTCTAAAAACGAAAAAGATAGTTGGGTGGCGTCCAAGTTGGGCAAGGTTTATAATCGTTCTTTGTCGTGGGCTTTGGACAACAAACGCAAGATTCTTTATCCTACTATTGCAATGTTTATAGTAGCAGTGGGCCTTATATTTACTATGGGACGTAGTTTCTTGCCCGATTTCAACGAAGGTTCTCTTACTATATCTGCTGTGGCAAAACCCGGTGTTTCGCTCGACGAAAGCAACCGTTTGGGTAACCTTATAGAAACAGAGTTGTTGGCTATTCCCGAAGTAAGCACTACATCACGTCGTACAGGACGTGGCGAACTTGACGAACACTCGCAAGCTACAAATAGTGCCGAAGTCGACGTAAACTTTACGCTTACCGATCGTAGCAAGGACGAATTTATGGCCGATGTAAGAGCACGATTGGCTGCTATACCCGGTATAGCTACAACGGTAGGTCAGCCATTGGGACACCGAATCGACCACATGTTGTCGGGAACTCGTGCCAGTATAGCCATAAAACTTTTTGGTACCGACCTTAGTCGTATGTATATGATGGGCAATCGTATAAAAACCTCTATAAGTGGAATTGAAGGTTTGGTCGATGTGAATGTGGAACAACAAACCGAGACTCCTCAACTACAAATACGTGCCAAACGTGATATGCTTGCACAATATGGTATAACTATCGAACAATTCAACAAATTTGTCGAGCTTGCTTTTTCCGGCGAAAAACTATCGGAGATATATGAGGGACAACGTAGTTTCGACCTTGTATTGAAACTGAACGACGACTATACCGGCAGTATAGATAAGGTAAAGTCTGCACTTATAGATACCGAACGAGGTGGCAAAGTGCCGTTGGAAGAAGTGGCAGAAATAGTATCGGTTGGTGGTCCAAACTCTATATCCAGAGAGAATGTACAACGCAAGATGGTGGTGTCGGCCAATGTGGCAGAACGAGACTTGGAAAGCGTGGTGAACGAAATAAAGGCCAACATCGACCGCGATATCGAATTGCCCGAAGGTTATAGAATAGAATATGGCGGACAATTCGAAAATGCCGAAGCTGCTACTCGTACTCTTATTCTTACATTTATAGCTGCGATAATTGTTATCTTTATGTTGCTATACATAGAGTTTAAAGATACTACTCTTTCGGGTATAGTATTGCTAAACTTGCCATTGGCTCTTATTGGTGGTGTGGTGGCTATATTCACAACATCGCAGATTATGAGCATACCTGCCATCATAGGTTTTATCACTCTTTTTGGTATAGCCACACGCAACGGAATATTGCTAATATCCAACTATCAGCATCGTAGTCAGGATAGTCTGTCTTTGCGAGAAACAGTTGTAAAAGGTTCGTTAGACCGTTTGAACCCTATACTTATGACTGCTCTTACAGCTGCATTGGCTCTTATCCCGATGATTATTAATGGCGACAAGTCGGGCAACGAGATACAGAGCCCAATGGCTGTAGTGGTACTTGGTGGGTTGGTAACATCTACCTTGCTGAATATTTACGTTATTCCGATAGTGTACGAAATATTTGTAAAACGTCAAGAAAAACGTATGCTTGCAAAAAACAACAATAACAATGATAACTAAAAACATGGTGCAAAAAATGAAGAAGATAATAATATATACATATTTAGCAGTGCTATGCTTGTGTGCCAATGTTGTAGTGGCACAAGGCGACTATACCTCTGTATTGAAGGATATAGAAGCCAACAATATCGAGCTTAAAGCTTTGCGTGCAGATATGGAAGCACAACAAATAGAAAACTCAGCTGCCAATACTTTGGAAAATCCTTCGATAGATGGTAGCTATTCGTGGTGCAATGTAGCACAGATGGGTCCTAAAAAAACTCTGTCGGTAGCACAACCATTCGACTTTCCCACCGTATATGTTCAGCGTGGAAAACTTATAGGTATAGAAAACGATAATTTGCAATATCACTATCGTTCGCAACGTATAGGTATTTTGTTGGAAGCAAAAAAACTTTGTATAGATATTACCTACTACAATGCTCTTGTAGATATTTATGCCCAACGTTTGCAAAATGCACAAGCCATTGCTGCCAACTATCGTAAAAAGATGGAAGCAGGCGATGCTAATATTTTGGAAGTAAACAAGGCAGAGCTTAATTTGACTTCGGTACAGTCGGACTACGATAAGGCAGTAAGCGAACGCCAAGCATTGCTTACCTCGTTAGCTCAAATGAATGGTGGTGTATCGATAGTTGTGGTAGAAAGCAAGTTTGAATATGCAGTATTGCCGGCTTCGTTCGACGAGTGGTACAAACAAATGGAAAGTCAGAATCCGGTGTTGCAACATGCCGAAGGCTTGGTGCAAGCCGACAAACAACGTTTAAAGGTTGTTCAAAACCAATGGTTGCCACAGTTGAATATAGGCTATGTCAACGAGACAGTGGGCGAAGAAAGCTTTAGAGGTGTGGCATTGGGATTGTCGCTTCCGTTGTGGAACAATGGCAAGAATGTAAAACAGTCTAAGGCAAAAGTAGCAGCGGCCGAATTGGAGTTGAGCAATGTACGCAACAATATATATAATGCTTTTAAGGTGTTGTTCCAACAGTCGGCGACATTGATACAAAATGCCGACAGGCTAAATGCCACACTTGCCCGATGCGGTAGCGAAGCATTGTTGCAGAAAGCATTGGAAGCAGGCGAGATATCGTTGCTGGAATACCTTTTGGAAATAGAGTTTTTTCAAGATGCAACTATCAATGCTCTTGCTGCACAGCGTGATGCTCAGATGGCATTGGCCGAGCTATTTGCTATAAATTTATAGTACCGGCAATTGCTAAACAACAATAATATTATCGCAAACGTCGAGAACTTTTGTCAGGGTTTTCGACGTTTGTTGTATACCACAATTTGCTTTTTTTGCAGTACTTTATACTACAACCTTGTTTTTTTCGTTTCCCTTTCGTTAATTAATAATATACATACATTAAATATAGCATGAAAGAAAACACATTTGGCAACGATTTTTCGTTAGCAACATCGCTAAAATTCTTTTATAAATGGCGAAAAGTTTTATTACTAATCTTTATAGTATCCTTTGCACTATCTCTTGTAGCATCGCTTTTGATAACACCACGTTACAAGTCGTCGATAGTATTTTTCCCTACTAGTTCTAATCGTGTTTCCAAGGCCATTATTACCGATAGATACGACTTTATGGACTATGGTAGTGAACGCGACTGCGAATATGCAATACAAATATTGTCGTCGCAAGCTATGATGGACGACGTATGCAAACGCTTCAACCTTATGGAACACTATGGTATAAGTTCTGATGCCGAAGACAAATACTTTCAGTTTACCGAAAAATATCAAGGCAATGTTACTGTTCGCCGTACCGAATATTTGGCTGTAGAGGTAGTGGTTTTGGACGAAGACCCTCAGTTTGCTTCTGATATGGCCAATTTTATAGCCGAGAACTACGACACCCTTTGCAACCGTATTCAAAACGAACGTACCGCCGATGCCTGCTTGGTATTGGAAGGTGTTTGTAGCAATTTGGAACAAGAAATATCGCAATTGGAAGATTCGTTGAAGGGATTGTACAACTATTCCGACTATACAAATCGTATGTATCAGGAACTAGCCAAACAAGTAGGAAACGGCAATACTGCTGCTGCCAACCGTATACGTGCCGAGATAGCATCGCACAGCTCAGGAAAAGGTAGCTACGCAGGTATCGACAATATGTTGAAAACAAAACGCGAAGAGTTGGCAACCATACAAACACGCCTTGCCGAACGCAAGACCGATTTGGCAAACGATATTTCTTACAAATATTGGATAGATAAAGCTTCGCCTGCCGACAAAAAGGCTTATCCAAAACGTCTCATAATAGTTGCTTTAGGTACTTTGACTGCTGTTGTTATGTGCATTATAGTATTGCTTGTTATGGAGCGTTGGAGTGGATGGACATCAAACATAAAACAAAACGATAAATAATTACTCACTCGGAAAAACAAAACACCAATCATCAAGAATAGCTTGTAGGTAATGAATTCTTTTGCAAATAAGATAAAAACGTGGTTTCAAAACAATAAAACACCTGTTGTGGCAGTGGCTATAACAATGGTTTTTATTGTTTTCAACTCCATAATGTTATCCAAAGATTTCTTTCTTCTTATGGGTATTCCGTTGTTGGGATTGCTGATAGTGCTGTTCGTTTTCAAACTGGAAACGGCACTTATGGCTACGGCATTGTTCACACCTTTTGCTGTCGACTTTGCTTTTGTTCCCAAAATGGAGCTTTCTATGCCTGTCGAGCCTATGATGATACTGTTTAGTGCCATCTTTCTTTTCAGGGTATTGGTGGCCAAAACTTACGACACACGAATACTGCGACATCCTGTAGGTATATGTATATTGCTGATGCTTGCGTGGATGTTTATAACATCTGTAACATCGGAAATGCCGGCTGTGTCGTTCAAATATCTGGCTGCACGTTTGTGGTTTATGCTTCCATTCTTTTTTGCTGCCACTCAGATATTCAGTCAGCCCCGACGTATACGGCAGTTTTTTTGGTGCTATGCCTTTTCGCTTATAGTGGTTATACTTATATCTACGGTAAAGACGGTGAGCAACTTCTCCGACTTGCAGACGTTGCATCGTGTGATGAAACCATTCTACAACGACCATACTGCATACGGGGTGGCTATAGCTCTGTTTGTGCCTGTGGCATTCTTTTTTGCTTTAGAAAAACAAAAGAACCCTTTGTACCGAATACTTATCATAGCAGCATTGGCAATACTGGTTATGGGGCTTATATTCTCCTATTCTCGTGCGGCGTGGATTAGCGTGGTGGGTGCTGTGGTGGTATACTATGCCATAAAGTTCGGCATGAAAATAAAATGGATGTTGGTGATAGCAGGCGTTGCGGTGGCATTGTTTTTCACCTATCAGGCCGATGTGTTGTACAAGCTGGGCAAAAACAATCAGGACTCGTCCTACAATATTGCCGACCAGGTAAAATCCATATCTAATATATCTACCGATGCATCCAATGTAGAACGCCTCAACCGTTGGGCTTCGGCATTGCGTATGTTCCAAGAGCGTCCTATAGTAGGGTGGGGCGCCGGTACATACCAATTTATTTATGGCAAATACCAACGTTCGTATCAGCTCTCTACCATTAGTACAAATTCGGGAAATTTGGGCAACGCACATAGCGAATACATAGGACCTTTGGCCGATCAAGGTATTCCGGGAACATTGTTTACGGTGCTGGTGTTTGGTATGACATTTGCCACAGGGATAAAGGTGTATCGTAATGCACGAGATAAGCAAATATCCAACCTTGCCATAGCATTTACCTTAGGGTTGTTTACATACTATGTACACGGTATATTCAACAATTTCTTAGATACCGACAAGCTGTCTGTGCCATTCTGGGGATTTACGGCAGCAATAGTAGCCCTCGATTTATATTTCCCAAAAAAAATAGAAGAATAGCTGGGCTTTGCTGCGCTTCGCAGAATACTTTGGCTGTTGGCTTGGCTACGCTTACGTTTCGCAGACAACAAGTGCTTCGCGTATGGGTTGAATTACTTCGCGTTTTTTGTGGCTTTGCGAGAATACAACAACATACTTGCTGTTGCCATGAGCAAAATATTACTAGCTCTAGTAATAATCTTAATGGAAACCTTACCAGTTCCGACAGTGTAAAAAATATTAAAAAGAAGTACACTCAAAAAGAATTGTTCGATTTGATTTTAGAATGTGCAAGTGATTGGAAATCTATAGAGGCAACTTCTAAAAATTCCACGTTCGTACTAAGTTTATACACTCTTTTCTGAACTTTTGCGTGCGTTGACTTCGTCGATGTTGCTATCGCTCGAAAGAGCTAATGCTTAGGCATTGCTATTTACTCGCTTAATCGCAACGTTGCGTTTTTTGTTGTAATCTTTCTATTTATTTTTCAATCGCATAGCACGCTATGCATTGCAAAGACGCACCTCGGTACGTCTCTAGAAAAATCCGCAAATCACTTGCAAAGCAATTTTTAGAAATTGCCTAGAGGAAATTTCTCGAGAAGTGAATAGAAGTTTGCAATATCTTAAAGGGAATGTTATACATAAAATGGTTAGTGAAGGTATTTTACAAAGAGAATTTTCTATGCCTAATCATCCTGCACAAAGATATAAAAGAACAGAAAATATAGAGTCAAAATCTTAGAGGTTTGTAGCAAATGTTTTGATATGTATTTTACCACGATGAAACCAAAATTATCATCGAGGTTATTCATCTCTTGCTTTCAATCTCCGACATGCCAACTGCATATCTGTGTAATACTTGGTATATAAAAAAAGCGAAACCTTTTTTGGGTTTCGCTTGGTATGTTTTTTAGTATTGTTTGTCTGTTAGAATTTATATACGAATCCTATTGTAAGGTTTCCTACGTTGAAAGCGTCTTCGCTGTCGGCTCCAAATTCAAACTCAGATTCTCTTACCACTCTTTCTTGTTGCGAGGTGATGTAATCGTTCATTTGAGTTATTTTGCTGTATATATAGTTCAATCCCAAAAGGTTTATCATAGCTTCAAGTTGTATGTGGTCGTTTATCTTATAGGCTACACCGGGTGTTACGCTTACATTCAATGCAAAGCCTTTAGGACCTTCGGTTACAACTTCGGTGTTGGCTGTTGTTTCTATGTCTTTCGAACGTCCAAACAACATACCTACTGTCAATTCGCCAAACAACGAGAAGTTGTTCCATTCGGCAAAGTGGTAGCGAACAAATGGTATTAAGCCAAATTCTGTACCAACGTTTTTCATTGTGTATTCACTTTCGTTTGGTGTTATTCCGACGTAGTCGTATTCTGTTTCGCTAAAGTGGTTGATGCCTAATCCTAAACCCACTGCCAATTTATCGTTCAGATAGAAGCCTACTTTGGGGGCTACGAAAAGGTCGAAGTTTGAAGGTTCTTTGTATTCGCCTTCGGTAGTGTTGGTAACACCTCCTACTGTTGTGGTGTAAGATGTGTTGGTGCGACCCGACGATGTTGAAATTCCTAACGAACCACCAACGAATATCTGTGCGTTGGCAAACGAAAATGCTGCTATGGCAGCCAATGTCATAAATACTTTTTTCATAATATTTGTATTTAAAAATTACGCCTACTCTGGGGCATCGGCATTCCCTTTGTTTTGAGGTGCAAATGTACGAAGTTTTTCAATATTGGCAAAGAGTTTTCGTATTAAAAACTTAAGTTGTTGATAATGCGTGTGGTTTTATGGCCAAAATTTCACATAATAGTTATATATTTTTCAAATTGTTTTGCGCGAAAACCGAAATTTCTAGTAGGTGTATATGGGAGTGCCGTAGTAATATATGCTGCTGTGCAAAATATTCTTTCCGAAAAAAGTAGCCACTTTGTGTTAAATTTGCTCTATATATACAAGGGAATGTTTTTTTTCTCGTTTATATGTAACCGAAAAAAAACAAGATATCGGACTATGTTCCCCTATAGAATATGGTATTAACAATAAAAGAAATTGACAGATATATAGGCAGGTAAATATATGGTGACGACCGCAGAATACGTATATTTTTTTTGAAACAGTATGACCCGGAAAAAGGAGTTTATAAATACACAGCTGTGCTACAACCCTGAAAAGGTACTTGTAGACTTGCGACCTAAACTTATTAGCGTTGCTATGACTATAGTGTCCAATTTTAGCGTTGCCAACGACTGTGTGCAAGACACTATATACCTTATCTGCAACTCTAAAACCAATATCTGCGATATAGAAAATATAGAGGCCTATGCCATTGCCACTCTGAAACATGAGCTGATGAAAAGGCTGAAAGCCGACGACCGTTCTATTGTTGTGTATGTAGAAAATGTGTTGGACTACGACACCTCATCTGCGGCCGACTACGACAGAGAGGCCGTTTGCTCTATGGTGGTAGATGCCATAGACAGCCTGAAGCAACCTTGGCGAGACGAGGTGCGCATGCACATATTGGAAGGCGAAACGGTAAATGCCGTGGCGAAAAAAATGGGATTTACCAGAGCAAAGGTAAAGAAAGACCTATTGAAAGCATACAAAGAATTAAGAACGATAATAAAAAGTAAAATAGAAGAGTTATGAATGTAAACCACAACGAAAGGATAGACTATCTGCTGGCAAAGTTTTATGCTGTAGAGAGCTCTACTGCCGAGAACGACGAGCTGTTTGAATATTTCCTGTATGCCAACCCATTGCCCGACTGCTATGCCGACGATATGCCGTTGATACGTGCCTTTGCAATAATGCGATACTGCAAAACCACCGAAGCCGAGTTTCGCCAAAGCCTTAAGGCAGCAAGGCAAACAGCCGAAACACGAAAACGCTTTGCTCCAAAACTTGTGCTACGCATAGCGGCAGCGGCAGCATGTGTGGCAGTATTGCTGATAGGTCTGTGGCAAGTGGGTAGCAACTTTATATTTGTAACACCTGCTTCCGAAGACGTACCACCTCAATATGCTTCAGTGCTAATAGCACAAAACTCCGACGAACATAGCGTCACAGTGCAAGAAAAAGAAACACCACAAATACAATATACTATCATCCAGGATGAACTACATGCTACATCTCGTCTAACTACCGAGCAGAATACTGCCACCGATGAGCCAACACACCAATATGCAAGTGCCGAAACCGCTACGACAACAGATACTGCTACCGAAAACCTTATAGATACTATGCCTCAACCATACATTGAAACTACAACACAATCCGACTATTACCTTGTATACAACGAAACAACAGTTTCCGACGACAAAGTAGTGTCTTATTGTAGCTCGCAGTGTTCGAGAAAAACCATGATGGATATTCTGACGCAAGTAATAGTAATGTAAAAAAACAATAATAATGATTATGAAACCTTACGCAAACAAATACACAGTACGTTTTGTAGCACTATTGGCGATTAGTTTTGTATTGCTATTGCCAACAATGGTATGTAGCCAGACAAAATTGTATAAGGAGTGCGAACATCGTACCGACCTTACGGCCATGTGTATACTAAACTATCCTATATACGACAGCGTGAAGGTAGACATTACTATGCTAGTTCCAAACACAAAAGAGGATGCTGCAAAGCTTGCAGAAGAATTTAATTTGGGCCTAGACAAAGATACTATATTCCGATATTATGGTAGCGAAATGAATGGAATATACAAACGCTTGGTATACAAAAATAATACAAAGGAAAAATTTGGATATATAAGCAATCCGAGCGATTACAAAGATGTATCGATATTGCTATACAAATACAATTTGGGAGTGATAGTAATATTTCATAATATTGATACTAAAGAGCGAAATAGAAAAGTAAATAGATTTTTTATAGAAGCAGTAAGTAATCCGGAAATATTACCAAATATAGAAATGGAATAAATAAATTAATTAATAACAATATAAATTATATACAATGAAAAAAACACTTTTTAAACTAGTAGCAATGTTTGTAACATTGGTTGCAATTAATGTTTCGTGCCAAAATGGTGAAGACGAAATTGAACCAACCCAAAAAATTGATATTACGTATTGGATAGATGGAGATGAGGCTTCAAAAAGTTTTACTTCGCAAGAAGAAAAGCGTACGTTCTTGAAATCTCTTATCAACCTTACAATACAAGGAAGAATTGTATCATTCGAAGATCATAGTAATTCATCTACTTCATCGAAAGGAAATGACAGGCAAACATTAGAGACTACAGATAAAGCTGAGATAGAAAATTGGTCTATCGAAATGGGAGAAAATCAATATAATGTAACTGTAATTTATAACAAAGAAACCGGGACATATACGGGAATAGCAACAAAAGTAACTGAACTGGACTTGATAAGTGGCAAAGTATGGGTATGTAACGACCAAGATACAATAGGGCATGAGAATGGTTGTCCGGTGTTGGCAGGGGAATGTGCTATTATGGAATTTATTTCGAAATCTGAAGGCGGGGTATATGTTTGCAAAACAACAGATAATCAAGGAGAAAATGCAGATTATTCAGCAACAATATTTTCTTATGTAATAAATGGAAGTAGTGGTAGAATAATTATAGTGGAGTTGGGTGATGATTATCAAACGTTTAATATGCCATTCGCTATTATAAATGAAACTCTTTATGTAAACGGACCGGATAATGATGTTTTTATATTCGAGTGTAGGGGTAATAGAGAAAACTATGATTATACTACAGATTTTGGACAAATGGGAACTGATTTGGTAAGTGGTAAAGTTTGGGAATATAAAGAAGTAGAAATTGTAGAAAATGAAAATGGAGACTCTGTTGAAATTGGAGAGGTGTTGTTATTAGATTTTATTTCTCCAACAGAAGGTGGACGATTGATGGCTATAGGTAAAGATTATGATGTAGTAGAACTATATGAAATAAAAGAATTTGTATATACAATATTTGATAATTATGGTATATTAAGAGGTGTTATGGAACATGATGGTTCGTTATATGTAACTGTATTTTTTGTTGATAATGGCGTGTTATATTTGGGTGAAGATGATGGTAATATAATTGAGTTTGTAGATAAAGGTAATCGTGAAAATTACGATTTTAGTATTTATAATTAAAACAAAGAAGAAAAGATAATTCTAAAAATATGCTTTATATGTGCATAAGTTGTGTGATATATCTATTATTTATATGCAATTGATATACACTATTATTATTCTAGATAACACAAATAAATAATTTAATACAAAAAACGATGAAAAAGACTTTTAAACTTATAGGCTTGGTATTATTAGCAGCCGGCCTAGTACTAGCAGGATGTAATCCTGAAGATGATCCTATCACTGTGGACGATGAAATAGTAGATGATCAAAACCCAAGTGAAGACCCTGATAACCCAGGAGAAGACCCTGGCACTTCAAGTTCAACTTTTGATTTCGATGGTGTAGTAAATTGGGCTCCACAAAGCATTCATGGACTATATGTATTAGAAGGAACTACTCCATACGTTGTATTTGTTGCAACTAGAGATCAAACATCGATTAATGATGTTTTTGACTATATGAACGGTCAAGGTTTTGATGGTGGCGATGTACGTGAAGGTTGGCTTATAGGCGGCTTTAGTGGAATAATGGGTAGTCAGACAACCGATGGATGTCTGTTTTTGGAAGAAGCTGAAGATGGCTTAATGCTTTTTACAGGTACTACCACTATATATGGAGAAGAGGTGTCTGCAGGTTGGGCTTCTGTAAATCTTAGCATCAATGTAACAGCTATTGATATAACTGCAAATACAGTTTCGGCTACTATTATTGCCACAATGCAAGATATTTTGTACATCATCTCCCATGGTATGGGTGGTGATAATACAGAAAAAACATTTACTATAAATCTAGACAACATTTCTCTTGTAGACATTTCGGATTACAAAGGCTTGGCAATAAAATAAAAACGATAAAAAGAAAATAAGCGGATTTTATAGTAATATATTATGTGAAATCACCATACAGACATTAGTAACTATATATCATCCGTTGTAGAACAATAAAATAACTTTGTTAGTAAATAAGTTTTATCCCTTGCCCTTAATTGGGTAGGGGATTACTTGTTTTAAGTAGTAACTAGTAGGAGGCTTTACTTAGGCTACGCAGACTACAAGATTTCTTTAGACAGCAAGTCTGCAAAACTACAAAACCACGAGAGGCTGTCAGCCTATGCGTAGTACGTTTTTAGGTAGTCTGTAAAAGTAGTATTTTTTGACCCTCCAAGGTCCTTTCGCGAACCCTCCAAGGTTCGTTGCTGAACCCTCCAAGGTTCGTTGTTGAACCCTCCAAGGTTCTCTGAAGAGGTTTTTGATGCCCTCCGATCGCCTTTTTTAAAGTTTTTAATCGACGATAAAAAGTGCGGTTATATTCTGGTTTTACAAGAAAAAACATCAATAATATATATTATACCTGTTGGATGAATCAATATAAACACATTTAAATATATTTTACATGTATAGAACATTGGTAATATATAATACATATATGTTAAAAAGAAAACTCTGAATTGTTAAACAACATCTTTAATAAAATACCCCGATAGGGGCTAACATAAAAATACCCCGCCCCTAAATTGATTTTACCCCGCCCCTAAATCAATTTTACCCCGCC
>JAFZDP010000026.1 GCA_017561155.1 Bacteroidales bacterium
GAAGAATGGGATGAAACTTTAGTGTAGGCAGAATAATCGAAAATAAATCAAAACATTTTTAATAACAACCCAACCTTACTACCTCTATTCAAGGTTTGGTATTCTTATATCAATCTCCAACGGGGTTTACCGTAAGGTTACGTTGATTTTATCGCGAAAATTATAAACGGAAACTAAAAAATGGTTTAGATTAGCTCTTTCGTCAGATTTCATTAAACAACGAATTTCAATTATCCCTTACACTGCTTTTCATTTCTCGTTACATTGAGTTTTTATTCACAAGGAAGACATTTTTGAGAAACAATGAATCTTATGTGAGAAACAATGAATCTCACACGAGAAAGAATGAATCTCACACGAGAAAGAATGAATCTCAAAATTAACTTCAGTGTAAATATAGTTGCATTTCAACAGAATTTTAATTCTTGGACTATAGATATTTGAAAATATGGCAATTAATATTATTCGTAAATTGCTTAAAATTAAAAGTAAAAATGGTTTTGCAGAGCGATATATTGCTCGTATAGAGCCATCCCGAGTAATTGATGTAGATGAGTTGGCTGAAAGGGTTGGACGAGGCAGTACCTTTGCCCCGTCCGAAGTAAAGGGTGTTTTAGACGAGGTAGCTTATTATGTTACTACACTTATGGCTGATGGACATCCTGTAGATCTTGGTGAGTTAGGGCGACTTTATCCGAGCATTGATGCCAAAAGCTGTGACACTGCTAATGAGGTTACAGAAAATAGTGTAAAAAGTATTAATATAAACTACCGTCCGAAAAAAGCCATGAAACAAAAACTTGCCAAAGCCGGCGTTAAACTCCGCACCAAAGAAGTGTTTGCTGCAAGCAATCACATAAAAAATCTTACAATATTGGAAGACGGGGAATAGAAGCTACGCTTGTGCTTCGCCGGAATTGCGGAACTACGGAGAGCTTCGCTGACAAACGACAAAAGTCGTAGGACAAAAGAGAGCCTTTAGACTTTTGACATTAGTCTTTCGACATTAAAGATTAAACATTAATCATTAATCACCCTCTCTACATTCTCTACTTTCTATACTCTTATACACCCTCTCTTACCCTTAAACGAAAAAAGGACTTATAGTTTCTATTATAGTTAATAAAAACAGTATTAATCAAAAACTTACATTTTATGGGAGCACCAAAAATTAAGTATCATCAGAAGATTAAGAAAATCTTCGGTGAAGAGAAGTATGTGGCCAATTATGAGCCCACAGGAAAAAAGGGATTGCGCGACATCGCCGAACTTATAGCCCACGAAACAACGGCTAACCCAGGCGAGGTAGAAGCATACCTTGAGGAACTAATGGCACAAACCAAATTTGCTGTTGCCGATGGCTCGGCAGTGAATGTGAAAGGTTTGGGTAGCTTTTATTTAAAAACAAAGTGTAAATTCGTCGAAAAAGAAGAAGAGGTTTCGGCTGCCAACATCAGTGGATTGAATGTTGGTTTTCGCCCTTCGCCCGACTTACGCGAAACCATGAAAAATGCTAAGTTGGAGCGTTATGCCCCATCTAAAAAATCGACCAGCAAGAAAGGAGGTAACGCATGAGTACGTTGTATTATGACAAGGTAACGAAAGTTATGAAAGTTGGAGCCAAAAAGGGAGTAACTCTTTATGGTCCAAAGGTGAAAAGCGTAGGCACACGCAGTAGTAAACAGTTGGCAAAACGCATCGAAAGTGCCACTACAATGTCGGTAGCCGATGTGAACATTATCAACGAAAATTTTGGAAAGTATGTGGGCGAATATCTATCTGAGGGTTATATAGTAGACCTTGGTGCCATGGGCAACATACGTCCCAAGTTCGATTCTAAAGCTGTAGATACTTTAGAAGAATGCGATGCAAACAGTATTCGTCGTATAAGTGTACAATTCAAAGGCAGTGCCGAGCTGAAAGAAGCGGTAGACAGTATCAAGTTTGAATACCGTGCGGGCTACACCGACACCACAGTAGACCAAGACAGTGCCGTAACCGACGGACCTACCAACCCCGACGACTCCGGCAACCAAGGTGGCGGTACTACTCCGGGCGGCAACACCGGCGATGGTGGTTTTGAAGGATAATTTTTATAGTTAGTAGTTGTCAGTTGATAGTTTACAATTGGCAATTCAACTTCTAACTAAAAACTAATAATTAATCCTACGGCGGTGGGATATCTGTCGTAGGGTTCTAAAATAAATTGAGGATAAAATTACTTTTTACAAATAATCTAGTATATAAATTTAATACGTAATAATATATGAAAGCATGTTTTATGGGATTGGGCTATATAGGCCTTCCTACTGCTATTATTGCCGCTAAGCACGGCGTACAGGTAACAGGTGTTGACATCAACCCTAAAGTTGTAGAAATGACTAACCAAGGTAAACTTCATATCATAGAACCGGGTATGGAAGAATACCTTCAAGACGTTGTGAAATCGGGTGCTTTGAAAGCGTCTACCACTCCCGAAGAAAGTGAAGCATATTTCATGGTAGTACCAACTCCTTTCAAGGGAAATCACGAACCTGATATTTCATACGTCGAAGCTGCTACTCGTGCTGTGCTTCCTCTACTAAAAGAAGGCGACCTTTATGTTATAGAATCTACATCGCCTGTGGGTACTACCGACAAGATGAAAGACTTGATTTTTTCGGAACGTCCCGAGTTGAAAGATAAGATATATATTGCTTATTGTCCCGAACGTGTATTGCCGGGCAATGTTATTTACGAATTGGTACACAACGACAGAGTAATAGGAGGTATTAATGAAGCATCTACCAATAAAGCAATTGAATTCTACAGTCAGTTTGTAACAGGAACATTGCATCGCACAAATTGCAAGACAGCAGAAATGTGTAAACTTACCGAAAACTCGAGCCGCGATGTGCAAATAGCTTTTGCCAACGAACTTTCGCTTATCTGTGATAAAGCCGGCATCAATGTTTGGGAACTTATAAACCTTGCAAACAAACATCCACGTGTAAACATTCTTCAACCGGGTTGTGGTGTTGGTGGTCACTGCATTGCCGTTGACCCTTATTTTATTACAGCCGATTTTCCAATGGAATCGAAAATCATAGCATCGGCTCGCGAAATAAACAATTATAAATCATTCTGGTGTGCCGAAAAAGTACAAAACGAGATGTTGAAATTTGAATTGGAAAACGGTCGCAAACCATGGGTGGCAATGATGGGATTGGCTTTTAAACCAAATATCGATGATTTAAGAGAATCACCTGCAAAAAGCATTACCACAAAGGTTATGCAAAGTTGCAACAACGCTCAAATTATGATAGTAGAGCCTAATGTTCCCGAACATAACGTATTCAAACTAACCAACTACAAAGAAGCTTACGAAAAAGCCGACATCGTTGTATTCTTGGTAAACCACAACGAGTTTGCCGAACTTAACTACCGCAACGATGTAAGAGTTCTTGATTTCTGTGGAACATTCAAAAAATAGTTTACTATGAAAAAAGTAATGTTAGTATTCGGCACACGTCCCGAAGCGATAAAGATGTGTCCGCTTGTTAAAGAGTTTCAAAAACATACTGATGAATTTAAAACTATAGTATGTGTAACAGGACAACACAGAGAGATGCTCGATCAGGTACTTAAGATTTTTGAAGTAACTCCCGATATCGACCTTAATATAATGAAACAAGGGCAAGATTTGACAGATGTAACAGTACGTATCCTTAACGGTATGCGCGATGTGTTTAAAAAATGTCGTCCTGATGTGGTACTTGTGCATGGCGATACTACAACATCAACTGCTGCAGCTCTTGCCGCATTCTATGCTCAGATTCCCGTAGGCCATGTAGAGGCAGGACTTCGTACACATAATATCTACAGTCCGTGGCCGGAAGAGATGAACCGCCAAGTAACAGGACGTATTGCAGCCTACAATTTTGCTCCTACCGTTCTTTCTGAAAAGAATTTGATAGAAGAGAAAGCAATGGGGCAAATTTTCGTAACAGGTAATACCGTTATTGATGCACTGCACATCGTGGTTGATAAGCTGAAAAACAATGAAGCACTTGCCAAAGAACAAGATGCTATTCTTCTTAAGGCCGGTTATGATATTAGTCGTCTTGACGGTGGCAAGAAATTAGTTCTTATCACAGGACATAGACGCGAAAATTTCGGTGATGGGTTCATTCGTATGGTGACAGCCATGAAAGATCTTTCGGAGAAATATCCTAATGTGGACTTCGTTTACCCTATGCACTTAAATCCCAATGTGCGTAAACCTATTCACGAAGTGTTTGGCGAAGACCTAACTCGTCCGAACTTCTTCTTTATAGAGCCACTTCAATACCTTGAATTTGTACATTTGATGTCGAAAGCAACAATAGTATTAACAGACAGCGGTGGAATACAAGAAGAAGCACCCGGATTGGGTAAACCTGTATTGGTTATGCGCGATACCACCGAACGCCCCGAAGCATTGGAGGCTGGCACTGTAAAATTGGTAGGCACCGACTACAATAAAATAGTATCGGAAGTATCGATGCTATTAGAAAACAAAGAATATTACGACACTATGAGCAAAGCAGTTAACCCATACGGTGATGGTTGGGCTTGTGGTAGAATTGTGGAAAGTTTGAAGTAGATAGTTTCAAATATGAAAGTTTTATTATTTCGGTCTAATAATATATTTGCATCTCGAGTAAATAAATACATAAATTACTATACTCGCAAAAAAATAGATTACACTGCTGTCGGTTGGGATAGAAAATGTGAAGGAGTTTCGATGGAACATTTTGATTTTTTCAGATATTCAGCTGGGGTAAATATAGGAGGATTTAGAGCTATGAAAAATCACTATAAATGGATGATATTTGTATTTAAATATTTAAAAAAACATCCTGATGTGACTGTAATTCATGCCTGCGATTTAAATTCATCATTTCCTGCCGCTATTTACAAAAAATATTGCAACAAAGAAGTAAAACTTGTTTTTGATTCTTGCGATTGGTTTAGTGCAAATTTTGGCAATAATAGATTTTTTAAAAAAATCTTTGAGTTGATGGAGAAATTCACATGCAAAGTTGCCAATGAACTTATTATTTGTGAACCTGAACGCATTGAGCAAATTACATTCAAACTGAAAAAAGCACCTTTAATATTACCTAATATACCAGAAATAGATTCTTCTTTATTAGAAGTAAATAATGACAAATACAAATTCAATAATAATTGGCCAACTTTAGCTTATTTTGGTGGATTTAGTGAAGATCGATTTCAAAAAGAATTACTAACGTTATCAAAAACAGAACATTTTAATTTATTGATAGCAGGGTTTGGTACTAAAAGTATCGAAGAATTATGTTATGAAGTTGCTACCCAAGAAAATGTTTGCTACATAGGTAAAGTAGATATGCAAACAGGATTACAGATGACATCCCAAGCTGACATTATTTATGCAATGTATTGTAAAATAAATTCAAACAATATATATGCAGCTCCTAATAAATTTTACGAGGCTTTATTTTTAGGTAAACCTATAATAACAACAAAGGGTACTATTCTTGAGCAAAAAGTTATAGATAACAATATTGGATATGTAATTGAAGAAGATATTAATGAATTAAAAACTTTGATTAAAAGTCTTGACAAGAAGGATCTACAAGAAAAGGGAAATAATGCAAAACAACTATGGGATAACACTTATAGCAATTATGTAAATGATTTCTTTGAAAATGTGTATTCTAAGATTATCAAATAGAAATTACCCCAAATATTTATTTGCTAGTAATAAAATCGCTTCGAATTAAAACACATTTAATTTGATAGCATATTTAAACAAACTATAATTATGTCAATATTTAAAGATAAAACATTATTAATAACAGGCGGTACAGGCTCTTTTGGTAACGCTGTACTTCGTCGCTTTTTGGATAGCGATATTAAAGAAATTCGTATTTTCAGCCGTGATGAAAAAAAACAAGATGATATGCGCCATCATTTGCAGGCCAGATATCCGGAACAAGCTGCTAAGGTAAAGTTTTACATTGGTAATGTTCGCAATCGTGAATCGGTGGATGTGGCTATGAGAGGTGTAGATTATGTTTTTGCGGCAGCCGCATTAAAACAAGTGCCTTCTTGTGAGTTCTTCCCAATGGAAGCTACATTAACCAATGTGGTTGGAACAAATAATGTGCTTCTTTCTGCTATAGAGCATGAAGTTAAAAATGTTGTAGTGCTTTCGACAGATAAAGCTGCATATCCTATCAATGCCATGGGGATTTCTAAGGCTCTTATGGAAAAAGTGGCAATAGCAAAGGGACGAGAATTGGGAATAAATGCCAAAACAACTATTTGTTGTACAAGATATGGTAACGTAATGGCAAGTAGAGGGTCTGTAATCCCATTGTGGGTTGATCAAATGATGGAAGGCAAACCTATTACAATAACAGATCCTAATATGACCCGTTTTATGATGACTCTTGACGATGCAGTAGACTTGGTAATATATGCATTTACTCATGGCGAAAACGGAGACCTATTTGTACAAAAAGCTCCTGCTGCAACTTTGGATGTATTGGCAGAAGCATTGAAACAAACATACTCAAAGGTTAATCCAAAATATGGCGAAACAGAGGTGAAGGTTATAGGTACACGTCATGGCGAAAAGTTGTACGAAACCCTTGTTACTCGCGAGGAAATGGCTAAGGCTATAGATATGGGAGATTATTATAGAATTCCATGCGATACTCGCGATTTGAATTATGACAAATATTTTACCGATGGCAACGAAGAAGTTTCGAAGATAGAAGATTATCATTCTCACAATACCAATAGATTGGATGTTGAAGGAATGAAAGAATTGCTTTTGAAATTGAATTTCATTCGTGAAGATTTGGGATTACAAGCACGAGTTAAGTCTAAAGAAATACGTTCTGAATAATATAAATACAAAGTAGTTATGAAATTTTTTGTTTGTGGATGTAATGGCATGGCAGGCCATACAATATCATTGTACCTTCAAGAACGAGGTCATGAAGTACTTGGATTCGATTTAAGAGAATCTAAATATGTGAAAAGTATTACCGGCAATGCTTTTGAAACAGAAAAACTTAGAAACATTATAGAAATAGGAAAATTTGATTCCGTAATAAATTGTATAGGTATACTTAATCAATTTGCCGAAGAAAATAAAGCATTGGCATCATTCTTAAACTCATATTTTCCTCATTTCTTGGCAGAAGTTACTGCCAAAACAGATACACAAGTTATTCACATGAGTACAGATTGTGTATTTTCGGGAAAAAGAGGATGCTATACTGAAGAAGATTTTCAAGACGGTGAAACATTTTACGATCGTTCTAAGGCTTTGGGAGAACTCAACGACAATAAAAATATAACTCTTCGCAATTCGATAGTAGGACCGGATATAAATCCGAACGGAATAGGATTGCTGAATTGGTTTATGAAGCAAGAGGGCGAGATAAATGGTTTCACTAAATCGATGTGGACAGGGCAAACCACATTGCAGTTGGCAAAAACTATGGAAATAGCAGCCAAAGAAAAAGCTTATGGTCTTTATAATACAGTGCCCGATCACTCTATTAGTAAATATGATTTGTGTGGATTGTTCAACAAATACTTGCGTAATGATATTATAAAGATTAATCCCGTAGAAGGTATCATAGCCGATAAATCACTTAAAAGAACACGCTTTGAATTTAGCTATCTGATACCCGACTACGAACAAATGGTAGCAGAAATGGCTGAATGGATTTTCAACCACAAAAGTATGTATCCTCATTATAATTTATAGTAGATATGAAAAAGATAAAATTGATGACAATAGTTGGTACTCGTCCCGAAATTATTAAGATGTCTGCCATAATAAAGAAATGCGATAAATATTTCGACCATGTAATAGTACATACAGGTCAAAATTATGATTATACACTAAATGAAGTATTCTTTAAAGAGTTGAATCTTAGAGAACCGGACTATTATTTGGGTGTGGTAGGCGAAAATTTAGGACAAACCATGGGAAATGTTATTGCCAAGAGTTATGAACTTATGATGGAAGTAAAACCCGATGCAGTAATAGTTCTAGGCGATACAAATTCGTGTCTTTCTGTAATTTCGGCAAAACGTCTGAAAATTCCAATATTTCACATGGAAGCAGGAAATCGTTGCAAAGATGAAAATTTACCAGAAGAGGTAATTCGTAGAATTGTTGATGTGACAAGCGATGTAAATCTTTGCTATAGCGAACATGCTCGCAGATATATATTGGATAGCGGAGTAAAACCGGAATATACCTACGTAGTAGGTTCTCCTATGGCAGAAGTCTTGAATGGATGTAAAGACGAAATAGAAAGCAGTAATGTATTAAAAAATTTAAAGCTTGAAAAAGGAAAATACATTTTACTTTCAGCACATCGCGAAGAAAATATTGATATAGAAGCCAATTTTATATCGCTGATGAATGCAGTTAATGCCATGGCAGAAACATACGATATGCCAATATTATATAGTTGTCATCCAAGAAGTAGAAAAATGATTGAGGCCAGAGGTTTTAAATTCGATGATAGAGTTATACAATCTCAACCTCTTGGATTTTTTGACTATAATAAACTTCAACAAAATGCTTTCTGTGTAGTGTCCGACAGTGGTACAGTACCTGAAGAAAGTGCATATTTCAAATTTCCAGCAGTATCGGTACGTACCTCTACCGAACGACCTGAAGCAATGGATAAGGGAGTTTTTACCATAGGTTCTATTACAGCGGATGCTGTTCTTCAAGCAGTGAATATGGCAGTAGAAATGAATAAATGTGGCGATATGGCGATAGATTGTCCTGCTTATACTGATGATAATGTTTCTACCAAGGTAGTAAAACTTATTCAAAGCTATGTGGGAATAATTAATAAAATGGTGTGGAAAAAATAACAAGTATGAAAATTCTATTAGTAACTCAATATTTTTATCCAGAAACATTTCGTATTAATGATTTAGCAGATGAATTTAATAGAAGAGGTCACAATGTAACTGTACTTACTGGTAAACCTAATTATCCTAGTGGAAAAATTAGTAATGGTTATAAGTGGTATGGTTATCAAAAAGAAGAAAAGGATGGTATTAATATCATTCGTGTTCCATTAATACCACGAGGCAATGGTAATGGAATGAGATTAGCTATAAATTACGTATCATTCGTTTTTTTTTCTTGCTTATACATATTATTTAATCCTCAAAAATATGATATTTCACTAACTTTTGCAATTTCACCTATTACTCAAGTGTATTCAGCTTTGTTACATAAATTTCTCCACAAAAGTAAAGCCTATATTTGGGTTCAAGATTTATGGCCTGAAAGTGTGATTGTCGCCGGAAATATGAATAATAAAATTATTATATCAATCTTAACCAAAATGGTTAGATTTATTTATAATAACGTAGACGGAATACTTATTCAATCTAAAAAATTCAAAGACTCTATTGATAAAATCGGAATTTACGATAAAAAAATATATTATGTTCCAAATTGGGCGGAAGAAATATTTGAAAACAAAGCAAATATCGATGAAAACAAATATAAAGATTTAATGCCTGATGGCTTTAAAATTATGTTTGCGGGCAACATAGGAGAAGCTCAAGATTTTCCGTCATTAATAAAAGCTGTTGAGAAAACAAATGCATATAAAACTATACAATGGGTAATAATAGGTGATGGACGAAAACGTGAAGAAATGGAAGCCTTATCTAAAGAAAAAAAGTTAAGTAATATCCATTTTCTCGGACAATACCCTTTAACTGAAATGCCAAGTTTTTTTGTTCATGCAGATGCAATGTTGGTAACTTTAAAGAGTGAATATATTTTTTCATTAACAATACCATCTAAAATACAATCATATATGGCATTTGGGAAACCTATTGTAACAATGTTAGATGGAATAGGTAATAAAATAATAAGTGAAGCTAAATGTGGATATACAGCAGAAGCTGGAGATTATTTAAGTTTATCAAAAAATGTAATATTAATGAGTAATTTATCAACTAACGATATTTATGAAATGGGAAAAAAATCGAATAAATATTACATAAATAACTTTTCTCGCAATCAAGTCATAACTTCGTTGATTGAATTATTCAAAAAAGATATATAATGATAGTATTATGAATATTCTAATCACAGGTATACATGGATTTGTAGGCTCAAATCTAGTGGAGTACCTTAAAAGAGATAATACCATTTATGGTTTAGATATTGTATCGCCAGAAAAAGATGGTGTAATAAAGACTTTCTCTTGGGACTCTCTTGATAATGATGAATTACCAAAATTTGATGCGATAATTCACTTGGCTGGAAAGGCTCACGATACAAAAAACAAAGCCGTAGCGGATGTTTACTTTAAAGTGAACACTAAGCTTACAAAACAGATATATGATTACTTTTTATCGTCGTCGGCAAAGAAGTTTATCTTTTTTTCTACAGCCAAAGCAGCAGCAGATAAGGTTGAGGGTGTATTAACCGAGGATATAAAGCCCAGCCCTGTCGGTCCATACGGCGAAAGCAAGATAAAAGCAGAAGAATACATCTTAAGCCATAAGCTAGAAGCTATGAAAGATAAACGGTTTTATATTCTTCGCCCTTGCATGATACATGGTCCGGGCAACAAAGGTAATCTTAACTTGCTTTACAACGTAGTGAGCAAAGGCATTCCATGGCCATTAGGTGCATTCGACAATCGCAGAACTTTCACATCCATAGAGAATATATGCTATGCAGTAAATGGTCTTATATCGAAAGATATAGAATCCGGCATATATAATATGGGAGATGATGAGCCTCTTTCTACAAACGAACTTATTGAAACAATATGTAGTGTGTTGGGAAAAAAGGCTCGTATTCTGCATATCAACAAAGGCTTTATGACATCCGTTGCAAAATTGTGTGGCATGCTACATTTACCATTAAATCCTGAAAGGCTGCGTAAGTTAACCGAAAACTACGTATCCTCCAACGCAAAAATAAAAAATGCCCTCGGGATAGATAAAATGCCCGTAGAAGCCAGAGCCGGTTTGAAAAGAACATTGGAAAGTTTTAAGTAGCTAGGATTCGCAAGGGCTACGCCGACAAAGGACAAAAGTCGTAAGACAAAAGGGTAGCTTCGCTTTGCAGACAACGAGACTACTAGTCAACAAGACAACAAGTGAGGGCTACGCTACGCTGTCAAAGGGCAAAAGTCGTAAGGAAAAGGAGGCTTTAGTCTTATGACATTCGTCTTTATACATTAAACTTTAATCCTTAACCCCCAAAAAAGACTGTAGTCCGTTGACCGTAGTCTGTAGTCCCCAAAAAGTCTCGTTGACTTATAGTCTATAAAATAAAAAACAAAATCCCTAAAAATGACATATTTAATTATTGTGGCAGTTTTGCTGGTGGCAGAATTGCTATATTTTCGTATTGCCGATAAATGTAATATTATAGATAAGCCAAACGAACGTAGCAGTCATTCCAACATAGTTCTTCGTGGTGGCGGCATAGTGTTTCTGATAGGTGCATGGGTGTGGAGCATATTTTACGGCTTTCAATATCCATGGTTTTTAGCCGGGCTTACATTGGTGTCGGTAGTCAGCTTTATAGATGACATACGTTCGCTACCCGATTCGGCACGCCTTGTAGTTCAATTTATAGCAGCAGCTTTGGCATTCTACCAGATGGATATACTGCATCTAAACCTTTGGTGGGTGGTGTTGCTGGCACTGGTTGTTTATGTTGGTATCACCAATGTATATAACTTTATGGATGGCATAAACGGCATTACAGCAGGCTATTCATTGTCGGTACTTATCCCTTTGATGTTTATCAACAATGGTAGTATGTATGTAGATTCGTCGCTTATAATAGTGTCGATACTAAGTGTTTTGGTGTTCTGCTTTTTTAACTTCCGCCCCAAAGGCAAAGCCAAATGTTTTGCCGGCGATGTGGGTTCTATAAGCATTGCTTTTATAATATTGTTTGTGCTTGGCAGTGTCATCATCAAAACACAGGATATCACATATCTGCTATTTCTTATAGTTTATGGTGTAGATGCCTGCCTTACAATATGTCATCGCATAATGCTACACGAAAACCTTGGTGAGGCACATCGCAAACATGTGTATCAGATTATGGCCAACGAACTTAAAATAGGTCATACAACTGTGTCGAGCTTTTATATGGTGTTGCAGTTGGTTATATCGCTTGCATTCATATACCTAATACCCAACACAGCATTGGCACATTGGATATATCTGGCAGCGGTATTGGCAGTGTTAGGCATAGCATATATATTATTCAAAAAGAAATACTACCACCTACACGAAGAATACTTAGCTACACTAGACAACTAGTCAACAAGACGACAAGTGGCTTCGCTAGGGCTACGCCTGACAAAGGACATGAGACAAAAGACTAAAGGAATCAGACTTTCGTCTTTTGACATTTGCCTTTAGTCATAAAAAGACCGTAGTCTGTTGACCGTAGTCCTAAATAACATAAATCACTATGGAAAAAATATTTGATACAAACTTTTTAGACGGCTTATTGCAACAAGCAAAGGAGTCGCCACGTCTAAGGCAGAACTATGACCTTCGCAATTCGAGCGAAGACACATCGCAGCGTATGCTCAATGCCTTACAGCCGGGAACGCAAGTGCCAATGCATCGTCATGAAACAACTGCAGAGACAGTAGTTTGTCTGCGTGGAAAACTGGAAGAGATAATTTACGAAGAAATCGTAGAGTACATAAAAGACAACGATGCTAAGAGTTTTGATGGTGGCGACACGATGCGGAAAGTCAGTTATAGAGAAACAGCGAGATACTTGCTGTCGCCCACCGAAGGCAACCACGGAATGCAGATACCACCCAATACATGGCACAGCATAAACGTGATAGAGCCATCGATAATATTCGAAGCCAAAGATGGTAAATATATAGGCTGATCGAAAAACCTTCTCTTGAGTGCAATACTTGAGGGGAGGTTTTTTGTTTTTAAGCTACGCTATGGCTTCGCGACAACGGACAACGGAGAGGCTTCGCTTCGCCGACAACGGACAACAGACAACGGAGAGGCTTCGCAAGTGCTACGCCGGACAAAGGACATGAGACTAACGACTAAAGGAATCGGACTTTCGTCCTTTGGTTTTAGACTTTTGACAGAAAATCACTCGTTGACTTGTAGTCTTTGAAAAAAATTACAAAAACATTGTCATGAAAACAGGTAGGTAAAGGAGGGCAGGACTAGAGGTAGTGTGTAAGTCTTTGGTATAGATAAGGCAACTCTCACCTATGCGAGATGAGTATTTGGATAGAAAAGCATCAAGTGAAGCATGGGTTTTATAAGCCGACGACTTCACTTCGATAGGCATAATCTTATTGGCACGGGATAGTATAAAGTCAATTTCGTAGTTGTGCTTACCGGTAGCGGTGGGCCAAGTATGATAAAAGAGCTTGTTGCCCGAAGCCACAAGCATTTGTGCCACTAGGTTTTCATAAACATAACCAAGGTCGGCCGAAAGTTTGTCAGAAAGGAGCTTTTGATAAATAATATTGTCGGTTACGCTTTTGTCCCAAAAAGCAAGGGTAACGAAAAGACCAGTGTCGGCAAGATACATTTTATATTGATTGTAGTCGGTATGCATAGGCATTCCCACATTTGGGTCGTCGGCATGATGGGAGAAGTTTACAGTAAGGCTGTCTTCCAAATCTTTTAGCAGTTCGGCCATGGTGTTTCGGTTTTCACTACGTCCCAAAACGCTTGTACTTTGATATCGCGAAGCATTCTTTGCAAGCTGAGAAGGAATGGCACTGAACATTTTAGATGCCTTACCCGATGGATCTATTTTGCGAAAATCATCAATGTAGAGTTCTATAATTTCACGTTTTACATTGTCGACATCTACAAGGTTATTTGTTTTCAGAAAAGTGTCTACAGCTTGAGGCATTCCACCTACGAGCATATACAAACGTAAATCTCGCAACAGCTTTCGGCACACACCATCGCCCAAAGAACAACGAGTTTCGAAAACCGATTGAAGGAGAGGAATAGTAGCTTCATCGCCCAAAGCCCAACGGAACTCTTCGTAATCCATAGGGTACATAGTAAGTCGTGTTTCTTCGCTTGGAATGACAATACCTTGTACATTTTTTTTGATAGAGAGTAACGAACCTGTTTCGATATAGTCGTAGCGATGATCTTTGACAAGATATTTGATAGCTTGGCGAGCTTCGGGACATTTTTGTATTTCGTCGAAGATAATAACCGATTGGCGTTCGTAGAGTTTGGTACTATAGATGAATTGCAAACGCATAAAGAAATCGTCTCTATTAGAAATATTTCGGACAGCCTCCCACAAAGCCTCGGGTGCATCGGCAAAATCGACAATGATATGGCTTTTATATTCGTTGCGAGCAAACTCTTGTGCTATGGTAGATTTGCCCACACGTCGAGGTCCTTTGATTAGCAATGCTGTCTGTCCTTCTTTTGTTTGCTTCCATTGAAGCATGGTGTTATAAATTTTTCTTTTGAATACCAAAGTGTTATCACTCATTTTGCTATCATTTTATTTGAGAATTAGAATTGCAAAGATACGCCTTTTTCTTGGAATCTCATAATTTATTTCTCTATTTATGTGTGAAATCTCATAATTTTACCAAGTAAAACAGTGTAAAATCTCAAGATTATTGAAACTTCGCCGGATTATGGCGGAACTTCGGAGTTTGGGCTTCGCCGGACAAAAGACTTGGGACTAACGACAACGGAGGGCTTCGCTTTGCTTCGCCGACAACGGACAACAGACAACGGACAACAAAGGGTGGTAGCCGGAACTAATGCTTCGCGACAAAGGACAAAAGTCGTAAGGCAAAAGATGGCTTTAGACTTATGGAATTAGTCTTTCGACCTTAATCCTTAAACAAAAAAAACGACTGTTGACCGTAGTCTGTTTTCCTTAAAAAGTCTCGTTGATTTGTAGTCTTTAAAGAAAAGACCGTAGGCGGTAGTCTGTAGTCCGTTGTCAAAAAAACACCTTTCGTCCTTTGACATTAGACCTTCGACAGAAACAAAGAAAGAAAAAAATTGTTTATATCGCGGAAAAGCCGTATCTTTGCAAAGTATTTAAATATTATCAATATCTATAGTAAAATGCAGGATACTAATAATATATTATCACTTTTGGACAGCTATACACTCGATAATGTTGAGGATATAGCCAAAGGTATTGCAGATGATTTTCGCAAAAGACGAATAGAGAAAAATTTGACAAGAAAAGAAATATCAGAAATGTCGGGTGTGCCTTTAGGAAATGTTGCAAGGTTTGAGCAGAAAGGATTGATATCACTTAAGAATTTGATATTGTTGGCCATGTCATTAAAATATACATCTGAGGTGAAGTCTATTTTTTCATCGCCGAAGTATAGTACAATGGACGAGTTGACACAAATACGCAAAAATTCCAAAAAGAAAAAAGCCTCTAAGTTATGAATAGGATAGATAAACTTTGTGTTAAATATCATGGTAGAGAAGTTGGAAGTCTTTCTCTTACACTAGATAACAAACTATGTGCTTTTGAATATAATAGGGATTGGTTGCTAGATGGTTTTAGTGTTTCGCCATTAGAACTTCCGTTGAAAAATGGCTTATATGTTGCTAAGCCTAATCCATTTTGGGGTAACTTTGGAGTTTTCGAGGATAGTCTTCCAGATGGATATGGGAGGTATTTACTCCACAAAATGCTTTTGCAAGAAGGTATTGATGATAGGAATTTATCTTCTATAGATCGCTTAAGTATTGTAGGTGAAAGTGGTATGGGGGCTTTGACGTACGAACCAAAAACGAATATCGTAAAAGATGTAATGATACATGATTTTGATATTTTGCAAGAAAAAGCATTAGAAGTTTTGAGTGAAAAGAATGTGGAAGATGTTGACTTACTTTTGTTTAATAGTCGTAATAGTGGCGGATGTCGTCCCAAAGTGGTATTTTCGGATGCAGAAGGACATTGGCTTGTAAAATTTCGACACACATACGATCCGCAAGATATGGGTATCCAGGAGTATCATTACAATGAAATAGCACGTAAATGTGGTATTAATATTCCAGATGTAAAACTTATAAATGGTAAGTATTTTGCAAGTCGGAGATTTGATATAGAGGGAGATGAACGACAACATGTTGTAACTGCGGGTGGTTTGCTTTGTGTATCATTGACTAATCCTATTCTAGATTATGGCAATCTTCTAGCACTTACGGGATATCTTACTCAAGATAAGAGTTATGTAGAAGAAATGTATAGAAGGATGGTTTTTAATTATCTGACAGGTAATAAAGATGACCATTGTAAGAACTTTAGTTTTTTGATTAAAAAAGATTCGAATAAAAAATGGAAATGGCATTTGTCTCCAGCTTATGATTTGACACGATGTGTCGAAGGGTATAATGGAGAGCATGCAACATCTATAAATGGCACAGGACATCCAACATTAAATGATATGATTGTAGTTGGAGTTAAAAATAAATTATCCGATAAGCGGTGCAAAGAAATTATTGAACAAGTGAGGTCAAATTGTAAAGATATAACTTGTTTGAATTTACAATAGGCAATTTCTAAAAATTGCTTTGCAGGTGATTTGTGGAATTTTCTTAGAAAGATTTCGGTAAAAAACGCAACGTTGCGATTAAGCGAGTAAAGAGCAATGCCTCAGCATTAGCTGTTTCTAGCGATAGCAACATCGACGAAGTCAAAGTACACAAAAGTTTCAAAGAAAGTCCTTCAGTTATTCCGAAACGTAGAATTTTTAGATGTTGCCTAAAAAAGACTGTAGTCCGTTGACCGCAGTCCGTTGTCCTAATAAATAAAAAATAATCAAAATACAATAATATATAATGAAACGTATTTATCTATGCCTTGCCCACATGAGTGGCAACGAGCAGAAATTTATACAGGAGGCATTTGATACCAATTGGGTGGTGCCTCTTGGTCCTAATGTTAATGGCTTTGAAGCCGATTTGGAAGCCTTCGTTGGCGAGGGTAAGAAGGTGGTGGCACTCAGTGCCGGTACTGCTGCCATACACTTGGCGTTGCTGGCGTGTGGTGTCGGTCCGGGCGATGAGGTGCTGGTACAATCATTTACCTTCTGTGCGTCAAGTCACCCCATCACTTACCTTGGTGCCACTCCGGTGTTCGTAGATTAGGAACGTGATACATGGAATATGGATCCTGCATTGCTGGAGGAAGCTATAAAAGACCGCATAGCCAAGACGGGTAAGAAACCCAAAGCAATAGTACCTGTGGCACTGTATGGTATACCTTACAAGATTGATGAGATAATGGAGGTAGCCAACCGCTATGAGATACCCGTTATAGAAGATGCTGCCAAAGGCTTCGGCTCTAAGTACAAAGGGCAGATGTTGGGAACATTTGGAAAGTATGGCGAGCTGTCGTTCAACGGCAACAAGATGATAACCACTTCGGGTGGTGGTGCCCTTATATGCCAAGACGATGCTGCTAAACAAGAGATAATGTTCTATGCCACACAGACACGTGAGGCTTATCCGTATACCAGCACGAGACGATAGGCTACAACTACCGCATGAGTAATATATGTGCCGGTATAGGTCGCGGACAGATGACGGTAGCAGACGAGCATATAAAACATCATCAGCATGTATGTTCGTTGTACAAAGAGTTGCTTAAAGGCATAGACGGAATAACATTGCAAGAAAATCCATCTTCGGACTACGACAGCAACTATTGGTTGAACACCATATTGGTAGAGCCATGGGTAAAGATAAAAGGCGAAGAGGACGCCTACAGCGAAGCGGTGCAAGGAGCAGTGGGCGGTGCAGGCAATGTATTGCACGGCGGTGCTTCGGCACATACAGACTGCGAGCCTAACACAAACATTGAGGCTTTGCGTATCTACTTAGACCAAGCAGGTATAGAAGCCCGTCCGCTATGGAAGCCCATGCACAAACAGCCGGTATACAAAAACAACCCTGCCTATCTGAACGGAGTAAGCGAAGAGCTGTTTAAGAAAGGTATGTGTCTGCCCAGCGGCCCATACGTCATCGACGACGATGTACGCTACATAGTAGAAAAGATAAAAGAGGCGATGCTTCGCTAACGCTTCGCAGACTACGGACAACGGTCAACGGACAACAGACAACGGAGGGCTGTAGTCGACTAGAAAAACCTTCTCTTGAGTGCAATACTTGAGGGGAGGTTTTTTTATGGCTTCGCTGGGGCTACGCCGGAATTACGGAATCATGGATTTATGGAATTACGGAGGGCTTCGCTAGTGCTTCGCCAGACTACTAGTCAACAAGACAATGAGTGGAGGCTTCGCTTTGCTTCGCGACAAAGGACAAAAGCCATGAGACAAAAGAGACATTAGACATTAAACTTTAAACCAAACAATTTGTAGTCTAGTAGTCTCGTTGACTTGTAGTCCTAAAAAATACTCTCTATACCTTTCTATACATTCTATACCTTTTATACCCTCTATACCCAAGGTTATCCTTAAACGAAAAAAAGACTGTTGTCCGTTGTCCGTTGTCTGTAGTCTTAAAGAAACAAGAAAAAGTCCGTGATTCCGATTCTCCGTTGATCCGTAGTTCCGCGAAGCTAGTGGTCTCGTTGACTTGTAGTCTATAAAAAAGACCGTTGTCCTAAAAAACCTTGTAGTCTAAAAAACAAAAAGGGAACAAAATTAATTGTTCCCTTTTTTTGTTTTTTATCGTATAGACTAAACAATTAGTCGATAACTGTATTCCAGTTGTGAGTGTCTTCGCATTCTCCTAATTGGATACCGCGTAGACGTTCGTAAAGTTTTTTCGACCAAGGACCTGGTTCTTTACCGAAGTTGTAAGATTTTCCCATTTCAGGATCATCAACTCTTTCGATAGGGCTGATAACAGCAGCAGTACCGCAAGCACCTGCTTCTTCGAACGATTCAAGTTCTTCGATAGCTATAGGACGACGTTCTACTTTCATTCCCATATCTTGAGCCAATTGCATCAAGCTCTTGTTTGTGATAGAAGGAAGAATAGAAGTAGATTCCGGAGTGATGTAAGTATCGTTTTTGATACCAAAGAAGTTAGCAGCACCGGCTTCGTCGATATATTTCTTTTCTTTAGCGTCTAAGTAGAACTCGCAAGCGTATTGACCACCGGCACAAGCTTCAGTGTGAGCGCGCAAGCTGGCAGCATAGTTACCACCAACTTTGTAAACACCTGTTCCAAGAGGAGCAGAACGGTCGTATTTGCGTGTTACAACGTATGGGTTAGCCATGAAACCACCTTTAAAGTATGGTCCTACAGGAGTTACAAATATCATAAACAAATATTCGTTAGCAGGTTTAACACCTACTTGAGCACCTGTACCAATCAACAATGGACGTAAATACAAAGAAGCACCTTCGCCATAAGGAGGAAGGAATCTTTCGTTCATTTTGATAACTTTGATACACATTTCGCGGAATAGTTCAGTAGGCAATTCAGGCATCATGATACCACGGCAAGTGCTTTGCAAACGTGCAGCGTTTTCTTCCAAACGGAAGATACGGATTTTACCATCTTTGCAACGGAAAGCTTTCAAACCTTCGAATGCTTCTTGACCATAGTGCAAGCAAGTAGCTGCCATATGAATTGATATTTCTTCCGACGAAGATGTTTCAACTTGTCCCCATTTACCATCGCGGTAGTAACAACGTACGTTGTAGTCAGTTTTCATATAACCGAATGGTAGGTTTTTCCAATCTATATTATTCATAATGTGTTTTTTATATTATATTCGTTTTTTCTTTTGACTCCTACGAAATTACACCTTTTTTCTCACATTGCAATAGTTTTTTCAAAACTTTATTATCATGTGGTCGTAAGGTGTTGAATCTTAATTCTTATTACCTTCAAAATAATTTTTCAAGAATACTGTACATTCTTCAAATGTTTTGAATGTATTTTCTTCGGGAACTACGTCCGGAATTAGGTTCATATTCTTAAGCATATACATTGGCTGTGGCTGAATAATAGTCATCAACACTGTTATGCCTTTTGCTTGTAGATCTTTCACGGCTGTCTCCATAGCATAAAGTCCCGATTGGTCCATAAACGACACTAATCTCATACGTATTATCACGATTTTCACGTTGTCCGGCACATCGTGCATCACTTCTTGGAAACGAGTGATCGAACCGAAGAATATAGGTCCATTCAAACGTTGGATGTATATTTGGTGACGTATTTCGTCCGGTATTCCATGTTCATCGGCCCAAGGTGATTCTTTGTCAAAATCAGATATTTCACCCGATTGATAACTTTCTTCCACAAGGTCGCCGGCACGTTTCATAAACAATACACAAGCTATTATCATTCCTATACCTACAGCTACCAATAGGTCGACAAATACAGTAAGAATAAGCACTGTTACAAGTACAACGGCATCGGCTCTTGGTATTTTAAGCAAATCTTTGAAACCTTTAAAGTCGATGATACCCCAACCAACGGTGATAAGAATACCTGCCAATACTGATAGAGGAACATATTTTACCAAACTTCCCAATCCTAACAATATAGCTAAAAGGAACAACGAGTGTACCATACCAGATATTTGAGTACGTCCACCACTTTTTACGTTAACCACAGTACGCATAGTAGCACCTGCACCGCTCAAACCACAGAAAAGTCCGGCCACTGCATTTCCTATACCCTGACCAATAAGTTCTTTGTTGCTATTGTGTTTGGTTTTGGTAATATTATCAGCTACCACAGATGTAAGCAAGGTATCTATCGACCCCAAACCTGCCAAAGTAAGACCTGGTATAGCTGCTGCCTTCAATACTGTAAACCAATCGATATTAGCTAAATCGACACCTTCTTTAACAAAGAATGGCATTGGGAATCCCGATGGAATTTCACCAATAGTAAGGCGTGATGGAAAATCTAAAAACAACGATACTACACTGATAACGATAAGTGCAACAAGTGTTGATGGTATTTTTTTAGTGATAAGAGGGAAAAGATAAATGATAACTATAGTACCCAATCCCAACAACAATGCAGTATAGTTGATACCTTCTTGAATACGAGTAGGCAACTCTGTTATCATATCAACAACCATTACCGGTGATTTTAATCCAAACAATGGATATATTTGTTGTAATATGATGATGATACCAATACCGCTCATAAATCCCGAAAGTACAGGATAAGGTATGTAGCGCACATATTTACCTATCTTGATAACACCAAATAGTATTTGGAACAACCCACAGAATATACCTGCCAACGACATCGAGATAAGCACTTCGGATATGCTTGGAGTAGCCGAAGCTGCCCATACACCCGATATAAGTGTAGCAGTAATAACTGTCATAGGTCCTGTAGGACCGCTAATTTGTGAATGTGTTCCGCCAAACAATGAGGCGAAAAAGCCTAACATAGTAGCACCTACCAAACCGGCTAATGCTCCAATTGAACTTGCAGCCGGATCGTTGACACCACCAAAAGCCTGAATACCAAAAGCCAATGCAAGCGGCAATGCCACAATACCTGCTGTGATTCCTCCAAAAATATCTCCCTTTAAATTCTTTGTAGATATTAAACTCATAATTAAAAATCTATTTTTTTACTTGTAATAAAACTAGGTTAATTAAAAAATCGCCAAGTATCTTTAAACCAACTATGCTTGCATTTCTATGAATATTAAGCACATAAATCAATCTACCGACACTTGAAAGATTTTGCAAAGATACACTTTTTATATATAATTGAAAAACTTTGAACATAAAAACTTTAGCTATAGGTAGAAAATAGTTTTTGCCCCCTTTCCCCTACCCCACAAGTTTGCATTATTATATTATATGTAGGAACAAAACTCGTTTAGAAATCTTCGTCATATATCACATCAATACATTCAAAACGGAGTATGAAAATATAATAACATTTTTTTCAACCGCAAAGCAGATGTTAATATATTAAACACCAAATATTTAAATTAGTAAATCATATTAATATTTTGGGAGCGTAGCAATTAATTTCTTGAAAAAAAATTATGGCAAATAGGTTATTTCAAAAAAAACTTGTATATTTGTCGTCTCAAATGCAACAAACCAAAAGGTAAAATACTTGCATAAGCATCTGTTTGTCAGCATACATAATAACGACTATTGACAGAGTATACGAGCATAAAAAACCTACAAATAGTGCATAATGTTTGACGACGAACCTATTAAATATAAAAGTGTTTTAGACATATTTTAGGAATGTATGGCATTTGAAACCGAAATATAATAAATAAAAACATTAAAACATAATACAACAGATGAAAGTATATCAAACATCCGAAATCCGCAATATTGCCCTTGTAGGAGGAGCAAAATCGGGAAAAACAACATTAGCAGAAGCTATGTTATTCAATGGCGGTGTAATAAACCGTAGAGGAACTATCGACGACAAAAATACCGCTTCAGACTATCGCGACATAGAAATAGACAGAAAAAATTCCGTTTCTACATCATTATTATACACTGAATTTGGTGGAAAGAAAATCAATATCTTAGACGTTCCTGGCTTTGCAGATTTTCAAGGAGAACTTGTTAGTGCTTTCAACGTAGTAGAAGCTGCTGTTGTAACAGTAAACGCTCAAACCGGTATTGAAGTTGGAACAGAGTTGGCTTATCGTTATTCAAATGCTTTGAAAACACCACTTATTTTCGACATCAACCAATTAGATACAGAAAAAGCAAACTTTGATGATTGCGTTGCTCAGTTAAAAGATTATTTTGGAAACAAATGTACTGTTATCCAATACCCAATCAACCAAGGTATAGGATTCAACTGCATAATAGACATCGTGGCAAACAAGATGTTCACATTTAAAGGTGGCAAAGTTGAAGCTAGCGAAATTCCGGCCGACCAAGCTGACAAAGCTGCTGAAATGCGTAGTGCATTGGTAGAAGAAGCTGCTGCTGCTGACGATGCTTTGATGGAAAAATACTTCGAAGATGGCGACCTTTCTGCTGAAGATCTTTCTAAAGCTTTGCGTTTGGCTATCGATAAATTAGACCTATATCCTATTCTTTGTACAAATGCAAAAGACGATATGGGTGTAGCTAGAATGTTAGAATTTATCGTTGACAACGTTCCTGCTCCAAACCAAGTATCTAACGCTCCAAAAACAACTGCAGGTGCAGAAATCAAATACGATGCTGCTGCTCCTACATTATTGTTTGCTTTCAAAACTGCAAACGAACAACACCTTGGCGAAGTAACTTACCTTAAGGTTATGAACGGCGAAGTAACAGAAAGTTTAGACCTTGTTAACTCTAACACTCAAGGTAAAGAACGTCTATCTCAAATATTGGTATGTGCCGGTAAAAACCGTCAAAAAGTAGAAAAAGCTGTTGCCGGTGATATTTTCTGTACTATCAAACTTAAAGAAGTTAAAACTAACCACTCGTTGGCTACTGCTAAAAACTCTGACCAACAAGTTACTCCTATCGAATTCCCAAAACCAATATACACTGTTGCAGTAAAAGCTGCTAACTCTTCGGACGACGAAAAAGTAGGTGGTATATTGATAGAAATGGTTAACTCTGACCGCTCTTTGACTTTGGAAAACTCTCGCGAATTGCGTCAAACAATATTAGGATGTCAAGGTGAATTGCACTTAAATACTATAAAATGGTACTTCACACACGTACACAAATTGGAAGTTAACTTCACCGATCCTAAGATTCCTTATCGTGAAACTATCACTAAATCGGCTGAAAGCATGTACCGCCACAAAAAACAATCAGGTGGTTCGGGACAATTTGGTGAAGTACACATGCTTATCGAACCTTACTACGATGGTATGCCAAACCAAACAAAATATCCTATCCGTGGTACAGAAACTCACGAACTTCCTTGGGGTGGTAAACTTATCTTCAACAACTGTATAGTTGGTGGTTCTATCGATGCTCGCTTCATGCCTGCTATCCTTAAAGGTATAATGGAAAAATTGGAACAAGGTCCTTTGACAGGTTCTTATGCCCGCGATATCGTTGTTAACATCTACGATGGTAAAATGCACCCGGTAGACTCTAACGAAATGGCATTTAAACTTGCCGGACGTAACGCTTTCAAAGACGGATTTAAAAACGCAGGTCCTAAGATTTTGGAACCTATCTACGACGTAGTTGTTACCGTTCCTGCTGAAGCTATGGGTGGTGTAATGACTGACCTTCAAGGTAGAAGAGCTATCGTAATGGGTATGGACAGCGAAGGTAAATACCAAATTATCCGTGCTAAAGCTCCTTTGGCTGAAATGAACCGTTACTCTACTGCTTTGAGTTCGTTGACTAGTGGTCGTGGTACTTTCTCTATGACATACGCAGAATACCAACAAGTACCTACAGATGTTCAACAAGCTCTATTGAAAGCTTACGAAGAACAAGAAGCAAACGAAGAATAATAATTCAACGTTTTATCATACAAGAAAAGGCACTCAATCGAGTGCCTTTTTTATTGCGGTTATATTATACATAGTATCAAAATAAGTGAATGATATTTATAGTATCGACATATTTATACTTGTCATATTTTATCATTCACAAATCCCAAATATATGTTCTGTATAAAAATCATCATCGTCGAATTCATATTTTTCTTCTTCCTCTCTATGATATATTGAATGATTATTTATTGTACATATATGCCGATATTCTTGTTTAATATAGGATATATCATTCTCATTCTTATTAAAAATAAATATTTCGGGAGGTGTTATCATATTGTTTATTAGTGGTAAAAGTTTCGTACTATTACTCAACAACGATATTATATTATCGCCATCAATAGTAAAATAATAATCCTCTGGAACATGTATAGAAACCCTAAGTGCAACAGTAAAATCTTTTCGATATTCTTTAAGCCAATTATTATATGCTGAGTATATTTCTACCGACGAAGATATCCATTTCCTTTTTTGTATTCGAGGTTCTATTTGGTCTATATGTTTAGATGGATACTCCCCTATTTTTCTATTATGAACCTTATTGATCAACTCTTCTAAAAATTCAATATTCTTTGTTTTAGAATAGTTCAAAAACAAACTACAACCATCTTTTTTCATACCTATATTATTTTCAAAATACATTTTGTTGCTATAACGATTCATAAAGTAGAATATTGTAAACAGCTGTAACTATTACATCAAAGGAACATATCAATACAGACATTTGCAAATTCCCATAAAAAAGGAACTAACCAATGATTAACACGTATTTTCTTTGATGGAAAAATAATTTTCTTCAATGATAAATTTAAAAACTTCAATAGAAATCATACAAAAGACCTAGGTATTTCAATATAAAAGACCGGGTCTTTCAGGGTAAAAGACCCGGTCTTTCAACTATAAACACCCGGGTATTTCAGGGTATATGCAACGGAGTTTTTAAATTTATCTCCGATGTTTTCATTTTTTGAATAAGGAAAATTCTACATTACAAGATTAAACACATATCCCGACAAGATAATAAACAGTGTAACTACTCCAAAGAATATTCCTATCAGCTTCCAAGTCATTACTTTTTTCAGCATGGTGGCTTCAGGAATAGAGAGTGTAATAACCGACATCATGAATGCTATGGCTGTTCCCAATGGAATGCCTTTGGCTACAAAAACTTCCACTATCGGCACCACTCCTGCTGCATTGGCGTAGATTGGTGCTGCCAATATTACAGCCAAAGGCACACTCCACCAACTATCGGAGGACAAATATTGCTCAAAAAAGCCTTCGGGAATATAGCCATGCATTGCTGCTCCAATAGCTATACCTATTATGATGTATATAAATACACCTTTCACTACACCCCACGATTCTATAGCAATGGTTGGCAAACGTTTGGCAAAAGATGTGTTTTCTGTTTGCCAAACATCATTGTTTGCAGTCGATTGTTGCTGCAAGGATTTCACCCATTCGGTCAGATAATTCTCCAAACGAAGTTTTCCCAATACAAAACCTCCTATTATAGACAGTACCATTCCGCTAATCAGATATACAAGAGTAACTTTTACACCAAAACTACCCAAGAACATTGCTACGGCTACTTCGCTTACCAAAGGCGAGGATATTAGAAACGTGAATGTAACGCCCAAAGGTATCCCTCCTTTTACAAAGCCTATAAACAACGGCACCGACGAGCAGGAACAAAAAGGTGTAACAGCTCCAAACAATGCTGCCGCAAAGTATTGAAGTCCGTACAGTTTGTGGGTTGTCAGATAATTTCGCAGTCGTTCCACAGGAAAATAAGCATTGATAATACCCATAACAAAGCTGATGACAAACAGCAAAATTATGATTTTGATAGTGTCGTAAAAGAAAAAGTTTACAGCAACGCCCAATGATGTATCTACACTTAGACCGAATACGGAAAACACCAACCAATCTGCAAACTTCTGTATCATAATCCCAATAGTTCTTTTACCTCTTTTTCGGAGGGTGTTCTACCTTTTATTTTTATTTCGCCATCAATAATTATGGCAGGAGTCGACATAATATTATAGTTCATTATTTCCATAATATCATCTATTTTTACAAGTGTAGCATTTACGTTGTTTTCTTTTATCACTTTTTCTACTACATTGTAGGCTGTTTTGCATTTGGCACAGCCGGGACCCAAAACTTTTATTTCCATAAATAAAAAATATTAATTGTTAGTAATCAATTTCTTTCTACCCAAATATGTTTCAGTGCCATTATCGGATGAAAAAATATCATGCGAGGACCGGAGTATCTCATCACTTCTCGTATTTTATCTCTCATCTTCGGTTCGTAGCAGTGTATGACACATTTTCTGCAACTGCTTTTGCTGTTGCCAAATTTACAATGCTCCAACTTATGATGGGCATATTCGATAAGCTGTTTGCAGCTGTCGCATAAACATCTGTTTTTTTCTTTGTGTCTGCAATATAGATTCACCATAGCGGCAACTGTTTTTTTCTCGTATTCTATCCTATCCATGGTTTAGATATAAACAACTACACAATAGTATATTCCAACACCTACAAACAGAATACCCACAATCAGGTTTAACCATTTTTGTATAGTTTGTATCTTGCCGTAAAGGTTTCCTATCCGGTTTGAGCTGAAAGCTATCACCCACGCCACAATCAATACCGGCAGTGCCGTGGCTATGGCAAAAACCACCGGTAGCAGATATCCCATTGATGAGGTTGTGGCCAATGGTATAAGCATTCCGAAATAAAACACACCACTTGACGGACAAAATGCAAGTGCAAATAATACTCCTATAACAAAAGCACCTAATCCGCCACGCCTTGCCCAGCCTTCGCCATTGCCACTAAAACCAAACGATGGCAGATTTATTTTGCTGCCAAAAAGCATAAACAGACCTATAAGCAACAGTGCCGGACCTATAAGCATTTCGCCATATTTGGCAACAAACTTTTGTATTCCAAATATACTTGCACCCTCTTTGAGTATGCTTATAAGCACAATACCCAACAGCGAATAGGCTATTATACGCCCTACTGTATATAACAATCCGTTGGCAAACACTCGCTTTCTACTTTCTATATCTTTGCTTATAAAGCCAATGGC